>DATEML010000014.1:0-22344 GCA_035275585.1 Steroidobacteraceae bacterium
AATAGCTGGGCAGTACCTTGTGCTGTTTTCACCCTCCCGACCTCCACTTCGGTTGCAACGTGAGAATTGCACAAGGAGTTAGCATGAAAGGCCGCAAGCTCAAGGTTCGAGCAGGTCACTACGACCGTCCCTACATCGACCGGATCGGTTACAAGCCTAGTCCCCAAGTTCCGTTCGTCCTTCTAAAAGGCCATTGGCTCGAGCAGGCCAATTTCGCCATAGGTCAGAACATCAGCGTCGAGGTTCGCGAGAATCAGTTGATCCTGACCACGCAACCATCCTGAACTTTACTCGCAGCCCTGGCAATGACTGCCGGGGCTCCTTGACGCATAACGCCGCCGCTGTGCCGCGAGCAACGGCGCTTCGCCGTGGCGAGTCGGAACCAGCGGCCTGTTATGCGATGCATCCGACGTGACGACTACACACTCCACGTCGAACACATCCCCCGATTCCCAGCTGGATCCCTTCGGTGTGAACTCAACCGTTCGGGCATTGCCGCCGTTACACACGTCCTTGCCGGGAGTGAACACGCATGCAAGTAGGCGTCCGTCTCTATTTCTAAACCACACCTCACGTTCGGTCTCGTTCGCATTGAGCCGCAGCTCCGCAGACCGAAGCGCATCACTATCGGGATGTTCCACTAAAGTCCACTTGTCGGCTCTCTGCGCACCGCACTCGTCATACGCATCAGCATTCGGTGCAGGCGTCGCGCACCCGCAAAGCATGAGGGGCACGAGTATGTGTTCAACTCGCATAACTTGATTTAGAAGTGCGGGTCATGACGAATAACCTAGCACGGTGACGAATAACCTGGAGTGCCGGAGAACACATAAGCACCTGAAATGCGAAAAAATTGAGTGCTGATGCCGGTCTTCCTTGGACTATTAAATCACCGGTGAAACCAGGCACGCTTCCTCCTTTGAGATCGGCCCGCTTACTCGACCAGATGCGGGAGCGAATCCGTTACTGCCACTACAGCCTGCGTACCGAGCAAGCCTACCTGTTTTGGGTGCGCCGATTCATTCGGTTCCATCGGGTGCGGCACCCCCGGACGATGGGATCCGCAGAGGTCGAGGCGTTTCTCAGTCACTTGGCGACGGAACGGCATGTAGCTCCGTCCACTCACAAACAAGCGCTCGCTGCGCTTCTGTTCCTGTACAGGCAGGTGCTCGGTATCGAGCTGCCCTGGATGCAGCAGATCGGGCGGCCGAAGAGTCCGATGCGGATTCCGGTCGTGCTGTCGCGGATGGAAGTTGCGCGCCTGCTCGAGCAGGTGGAATCCACATTCGCCCCTATAGTCGCGTTGCTTTACGGCGCAGGTCTTCGCTTGATGGAGTGCCTGCGCCTTAGAGTGAAGGACGTGGACTTTGATCGAAGGATCCTCATCGTGCGCGAGGGCAAGGGTCGAAAGGACCGCGTCGTGATGTTGCCCGAGCCGCTCGTTGTTCCGTTGCGCGGCCAGCTCGAACATTCGCGTGTGCTTTGGGTGGAAGATCGCGCGCGCCGTGTTCCCGGCGTCTCAATGCCAGATGCACTTGCCCGAAAGTATCCGCGGGCCACTGAGAGCTGGGCTTGGCATTGGGTATTCCCGTCCCCCACTTTGTCTCTCGATCCGCGATCTGGAATTCGTCGCCGACATCATCAATATGAGCAGACGGTTGGTCGCGCGATTGCGCGGGCGGTGGTAAAGGCGCAGATCCCTAAGAAGGTAACTGCTCACACGTTGAGACATTCGTTTGCCACGCATTTGCTCGATTCAGGCGTCGATATCCGACGCGTGCAAGAGCTGCTGGGACACAGCGACGTGAGCACAACGATGATCTACACCCACGTGCTGAGCTCATCGGCCGCCGGTACGCGAAGTCCACTCGAATCATTGCCCAACCCTTCGCGACGCGAAGTCGCGGCCGCGGTCCATAGGACTACTTGAGTTCCGCAGCAACCGATTTCGGTGTGGGGTCTCGCTGTGGAGCGGTGCCGCACGCTCACGGCACCGCTCCGATATCATTCCACGGTCAAGCCGCCGACATGACTTTGCCGGTCTCGATGAGGCTCTTGAGGTCGCTGAGAATCCAGTTCCAGCCACCGCCGCCTTGCAAGTTGAACTTGCTCTTCACGGCCTCGGCCATCGTCGGCGCGCCTGCCAGGTCGTGGATGACGGTCAGCCGCGAAAAGCCCGCGGGCGTCTGCTCGATCTCGTACGTGACCTTCGTGAAGCCTTCTCGCTTGCTCTCTTCGGTGAACAGCCACCGATACGTGTGCACGAGGCGCCGCGGCGGCACGGATTCGAGGACTTCGCCGTCGATAATCACTTGCGGCAAGCCCATGCGCTGCATGTCCGCATTCGCGCGCGTCTCAAACTTGCCGCCGCGGCGCAGATCGAAGTGCATCGGTCCCTGGTAGCCGTACTTCGCATTCCATTCGGGGCTCGTGATTGCTTCCCAGATGACTTGGGGCGAAGCCTTGATATAAATCTCGAACACCTGCGTGTTCATGCTCGCTTGCGGCTCGGTCGGCATTTCCTCTCCTCCAGCTCGGTTTTCAGTTCGACGAGCGCCGAGACGAACGGCTCGGCGTACTTGCGTGTCCAGCGGTCATAGATTCCGCGGATGGGCACCGGATTCAGGAAGTGCAGCTTTTCCCTGCCTGATTTCCGGGTCACCACGAGCCCCGCGCGTTCCAGCACGCGCAGATGTTTCATCACGCCGAAGCGCGACATCTCGAGCTCTGATTCCAACTCCGTCAATGTGCGGCCGTCACGAGCAAACAGCAGGTCGAGCAGAAATCGCCGCGTCGTATCGGCCAGCGCCTTGAAGGTGAGATCGTCGTCGTTGGACACGGCGAAACAATATGTGACCATACGGTCACATGTCAATCGCGCAGATGGCTAAGCGCGCGCTAGTGCACGATCGAATACAGGTGGCACATGCCAAGCTCGCCGCTGTACTCGCGCTCGAATCGCATGCCTACCTTCGTAGCAACGGCGGCCGACGCCGCGTTGCCCGGCATGATCAAGCAAATGAGGCGATGCAGGCCCAACTGGCCCCACGCGTGCTGGATTATTCCGCGCGCTGCCTCGGTAGCGAGACCCTCACCCCAGCGCGACTTGTCGATCAGATATGCAAGCTCTACTTCGGCCTGCCCGTCGATGGTCCACGGCAGCAGGCCGCATCTGCCCAGGAACGCACCGGTGCGTCGCTCAACGGTGGCCCAAAGCCCGAGCTCCGGCCGATCGGGGTGACCGTGCAGAAACCACTCGAGTTCTTCCTTTGTCTCGGCGAGCGTACGAGTACCGTCCGGGAAGTGCGCCCGGATCTGCGGATCGCGGTACAGCCGGTAGAGCGCATCGAGGTCGCCCATCTCGAGATGTCGAAGAGTCAGACGCTGGGTTTCCAGGATGACCATTGAGCAGGCAACGCGTTTTCAGTGTTCGCCGCGCTTCAGGAACAGCACGTCGAACGCCGCGGCCCAGGTCTTGCCGCCGTCTTTCGACAGTACCGCTGACTCGCGCACGCCGCTATCTTGCGCCTTCCACGTAATACGCTGCACGACCGACTTGCCATCCAGCAGATGTACCTCGCCTTCAAGAATCAGCGCGCCGTCCTTGAAGTTGCCCCAGAGCACCATGAGCGAACCGCGATTGGTGACCCACGTCTGTTGCCACTGTTTGCGCACGGGGTCATAGCTGAGGATGCTGTCGCCCACGAGTCCATCGGCCTGCTCGTAGAGTTCGTGGATGGCGCAGCCTTGGGCGATGGGCTCGACGCGGGCGCGAGCTATGGACGACCCGCCTGGGGTATCAGTCTCGAACGTGTCCCAATCACCGATCCAGAAATCCAGTTGGTGGTATTCCGCGGCACTGCAGTGAGGTGAAGTGAGCGTTGCTGCCGAAGGAGCCGCCAAAGCCGGGGCCATGAAAGCAATGCCAACCGCTGCCAGTGCTGCTCGCAGATGTTTGCGTCGAAATTCTTCGCGCATGGGTTCAGTCCAGTGAAGCCTTGTCGGGCGGGCGCCCACTGATACGCCGCTCGAGGCACGACTACTCGCCAGATTCGGACACTACTAGCTTCAGTTAGTGGCAACCGCGTCTGCTACTGGACGATGACCGGCCACTGGAACAGATACTCGCCACTCGTCCGGCCCAATTCCAGCCATCCCCGCCCACAGGGACACGGTCAGCACTCCGTCCTTCAGCTGCGAGGCGGCTGCCCCGGTCATTTCACAGGACACTCAATGAGGTTGTCTTGAACGGCGATGATCTGCCATCTCCCCTCGCGCCGGAGCCACGTGTCGGTCCACACGAGACAGCGCCGCTCGTGTTTCGAGTCCGGCAGCGCAACCGTTTTCGACTCGGCCCCGTACACAACGGCAACGTCGGGACCGAAGAACCGCACGTCTGCATCATCGAGGCGGCAGTCTGTTGACCACTGCGTATTGGGGTCATCTGCGGGCTCTGCTGTGGGCTTGCCGTAGCGGGCGCCCTTTGGCGATGTGCCCCGAAAGTCTTCTGCGAGAAGATCGGAAATGACCCATTTACCACCACAGGCCTGTTCGGCCCAGGCTTTCGCTTGTTGGATCATCCACTGTGCTGTCGCGCTTCGGTCGGCAGGTCCGTCATCGGCCAAGGCTGGACTCGCGAACGTGGAGATCGCAACCACGATGCCGACAACTGCGCGTCCGCTCATTCTATCTCCTGATCCTTTGCCGATGAGACTCAACCGTTACGGTTCCACATCTTCGCTGAAACGCAGATAGAATGCTGGGCACATAGATCGGAGAATCGCTGTGGCGTGCCACGGCTGATCTTGCCTCACATCAGTTCGCGCGGCGCGCTCTCAAAGACTCCCACGTGCGTCAGACGTCCATCGGCAAGCCCTTCCAATGAAGACCGAATACAGTTGGTCTGCCATGCTGGCTTCCGTTGCACTGTTGATGTCGAACGCCGCCTGTGCCGCAGAGGTGCGCGTGATGATTTCGGCCGGCTTCTTCGACGTCTATTCGGAGTTGGGTGCGGAATTCGAGCGCGCTACCGGCCATCGATTGGTCACTACACGCGGCCCGTCTACCGGCGATTCCCCTGAGGCGATTCCCGCTCGCCTGGCAAGCGGCGAGCCCGCGGACGTCATTATTCTGGAAGGCGGGTCGGCTGACGAACTCGGCAGGAAAGGGTTCGTGCGGACCGACAGCAAAGTCGTACTCGCGCTGGCGCAAACCGGTTTAGTGGTACGCGCGGGCGCGCCTCAGCCCGACATCGGTACTGTGGACCTGTTTCGCAAGGCGCTCTTGTCTGCGAAGTCCATTGCCTATTCGGACAGCGGAAGCGGCAGATTTATCGTAGACACGATGCTTCCCAAACTTGGCATTGCAGATCAGGTCATGCCTAAGGCTCGCAGAGTGCGCGGGCCGCCATCTGGCGAACCCGTCGCTGCGGTGGTAGCGCGCGGCGACGCGGAAATTGGGTTACAGGATGTGAGCGAACTCATTCACGTGCCCGGAATTGCGTACGTGGGACCCATACCTGCGGAGCTGGATCGGCACAGTACCTATGCAGCCGTAATCACCACTCGAGCGAATGAGCCGGAGGCGGCGAAGGCATTAATCAGGCTTCTTTCCTCACCGCAGGCTGAGCCGATCATTCTGAAGGCAGGGCTGACACTTCCGGTGCGCAATCCGACGCCGTGACCTGCGCCGGCGAACAGTTCACCAGCCCTTCACCTTGGTGCGGACGCGAACCAGGTTCTTGTCGGCCGTGAGGTACAACGTGCTGCCGTCGTCGCCGAAGGCAAGATTCGCCGTTGCTACGCCAGTGGCCAACGTGCCGAGGTGCTTGCCCTGCGACGAGTAGACCAGCACGCCTCCCGGACCGGTCGCCCAGACCGTGCCGTCCAGACTCACTTTCACGCCATCCGGCAAACCGGGCCTCTGCTTGCTAACGGCAGCAGTTACATCGAAGAAGACTTTGCCAGTACCCACGCTGCCGTCGGGCTTCACTGGGAACGCCATCAAGACTGCTCTCTCAGGGTCGGAGTTCGCTACATACAGAGTTTTCTCATCGGGAGAAAAAGCCAGTCCATTCGGCCGTTGCAATTCCTTCGTGAGCAGCGCCAATTCGCCCTTCGCACTCAGTCGGTAGACGCCCTGAAATTCCAGCTCCCTGCCGGGATCCTCGGTGTGCTTCGGCAAGCCGTACGGAGGATCGGTGAAGTACACGTCGCCGTTCGAGCGGATCGCCAGGTCATTCGGACTGTTGAGTCGCTTGCCTGCGTATCGGTCCGCCAACGTGACGAACTTGCCGTCGACCCACTTGGCAACGCGTCGATCGCCGTGCTGGCACATCACCAGTTCGCCGGCCTTGTTGAATGCCAGACCATTGGAGCCAGGCTCGCGGCCGGTGAACGGCGTCTCTCCGGTATAACCCGACGGCTCGAGGAATTCCTTCAGACCCGACGTCTGCGACCACTCCCAGATCGTGTTCCTCGGGATGTCGGAGAACAGCACGCGCTTGTGGGCACGATCCCAGACCGGCCCTTCGGCCCACTGGAACTTGTTCGCGGCGAGCACCTCGATGACTGCAGTCTGGTCGACCAGCTGCTCGAACGCCCGGTCCAGACGTTCGATCCGACCCAGCGTTGCCACTTCCTCCGAGCGCGCCACACCGACCGACAGGATGGAGATGGCAAACGCCGAAAGCGCGAGAAGACGGTTCGTTGGAGATTCACTCACAGCAGGCTCCACAACGACAGCCCCGCGAAGCAGCCGTAGAAGATCGACATGCACACCAGAACCACGCGCCGCCACATTGGCGGACGCAGCTCGGGCGCAAGCAGCCGACAATTGATGTAGAGCAGATGAATCGAAGCGACCGTCAGCACTACGCCGGCGACGTTCGCGCCGATTTGCAAAAGCATGATTGGTTGCGCGAGGCGCAATGCGATGACGCCCCACAGCACCACGAGTGCCAGCACCGAGTAGTACACCGCTCGCACGTCTCCCCCGCGCCAGCTGCGCAGCCGACGACTGCCGATCCAGAGAATATCGGTGACGGAGCGAGTAATGGCATCGACCGTGTCCAGTTGCGTTTTGAACAGCAGCCAGGCGCCGAGAATGCCGATCAAAATCCCGACGAATGGACCGAGTTGCCCGCCGACGCCTTGCGCCAGCGCGGCGCTGATGCCGAGACCGCGAATCTCCGTGCCGTGCGGCAGGAACGTCACATACAAGAGAGCAGGCAGCGCCATGCCGAGCAGCGAGCCCGTGAAGAAGATGCCCCACTGATCCGCGCGCACGATGCGCCACCAGCCGCGCCAGCGCCGCATCGATTCGGCATTCGGCGCGAACACGAAGCCATGATGTGTGAGATTCACGCGCTTGCCGGCCACGGCAGCAGGAATGTAGCCCGCGTGCCCGCTCATGCCGTAGCCCTTGTCGCGCGCCCAGTTGCCGAGCGTGAGGTTCGCAATACCACCGGCACCCGCGAACGCGGCGAGCGCGCCCAATAGGAAGAAGTCGACGCCTTCGGGAAGGAATACGAAGCGTTGACTCGTCATGTCGAAACCGAAGAACCCGAGCGCCGTTGCGCCCCACGTTCGGCCCGGCACGACCAGCACGGCGAGTACCAGAAACGATCCGAGTACGCCGCTGACGAGAATCCAGTTGAGAATCTCCAGCGTGCGCTCGATCCGTCGGCCGACCAGCAGCAAGGCGATACAGACCAGGAAAGTGCCGACGCCGATGAAGTAGACAGTTTCGACGTCGCCTGTCCCGGCGAGGCGTCCCGCAAACAGAAAAAACACCGCACCGGCTGCAGTGGCCGCCCACGCCGGCCAGCCGGCTTGCAGGAAATAGAACACCGCGTAGACCCAGGCCCACATCGTCGAGGAAGGCGGCGTGCGCATGAAACCGGTGACGACAGGCTCGCCGGTTGCGACGACGTAGCGCATCACCTCTGTGTTGAATACGGTCTGAAAGAAGATCGCCACCGCGGTGATCCACAGCAGCGTCAGGCCATGCTTTACGAACACCGCGGGCCCGAGCAGGAACTCGCCGCTGCCGATCGCAATGCCGAGCACGATGACGCCGGGACCGACGACACTCAGCCAGCCGAGGCCTTGCGGTCGCGGCGGAGCAGGCAATTCGGCAGATTCCCAGGGATCGAGTCCCGTGCGAGCTTCAGCCGTCCCGGCGGCTTGTTCGTTCTTCGTAGTTGAGTTCATGGCCAGGAGGGAAGACTACCTCACTTCCGCGATACTGCGAATGCAGCGAACGACGTCGGCGCACACGGCATCGAGTGGACGCCGCGGACGCCCGGCCAGCCGCTCGTGAATGATTGCAGGGT
Organism: Steroidobacteraceae bacterium; assembly: GCA_035275585.1. Taxonomy (GTDB): domain Bacteria; phylum Pseudomonadota; class Gammaproteobacteria; order Steroidobacterales; family Steroidobacteraceae; genus Steroidobacter. The sequence continues at coordinate 8,336 of DATEML010000014.1, forward strand.
CCGCGCTCAGCAGCATGAAATGCAGTGGCTCCACTACACCAGCGCGCAAGCGATCAGAGAATACGCCTTGAGAGCGCTTGCAAATGGAGTATCGTCAGGCCGGCATGTCAAGCGTCCGCGCGGATATGAACCTCGATCTGCATCCCGACCTGCATCTGCGCCAGCTGGCGATCGGCGCCGAGCGCGCGCCCCTGCTCGTGATCGACAACTTCGTCGCCAACGCGGAGGCGCTGGTCGCGGACGCATGCGCACGACCATTCACGGTGCGCAGCCAATACTTTCCAGGCATCAGGGCCGAGGCGCCGCCCGCATACCAGCAACTGCTTCTCACGCGACTGAGGAGCGCGCTACTCGACTGTCTCGGCATGCCGGAGGGGGCGCTCACGCTCTCCATGTGCCACTACTCGGTGATCACGACGCCGGCGAAGCAGCTGGTGCCGCCGCAGCGAATCCCGCACGTCGATTCATTCGCGCTATTCAAGTTGGCGACCATTCATTACCTGTTCAAAGCGAATCTCGGCGGCACCGCGTTCTACCGCCACCGCAGAACCGGCTTTGAATCCATCGACGAGGCGCGCCGGGCGACGTACTTGCGGGCGCTGGCCGAAGAACATTCGGGCCCTGCGGCGCCCGGGCCGGGATACATCAACGGCAGCACCGACCTGTTCGAGCAGATCGCCAAACAGGACGGCGTTTTCAACCGCATGCTGGTCTATCGGCGCAACTCGCTGCACTCCGGTTGCATCGAGGCCAGCTCCGCGCCGGACCCGAACCCCGCGACCGGTCGCCTGTCCATCAACAGTTTCATCGACTGGACGCCGACGTAGCCTGATACAGATCGTGAACCGCGGAGCCGGCGAGCAGGAAGGCGCCGACGCCGTAAAACTGCGTATCGCCCGGCGCAACTTGTTCGGGACGATCGCTGACTTGCTGGACCCAGCCAAGCATGCCGTCAGATTGGACGGCTCGTTCCAGGGCGCGCCAACCCCGTCGCACGGCCGGCTCGTACTCCGCTCGATCGAGCAGGCCCGCCGCGATACCCCACGCGAGACCGTAGACGAAGAAGCCGGTGCCGCTCGATTCCGGCGGCGTTGTTGCTCCCGGCGCGGCGAGCAGTGATGGCGCCCAATACCCGTCCGGTTTCTGTACGGCCTTCAACTTCGCTGCCATCTCCTTGAACAGCTCTTCGTACATCGGCCGCGCCGGGTCACTTGCAGGCAGACGCTCCAGAACTCGCGCAATGCCGGCGAAGACCCAGCCGTTGCCGCGGCTCCAGAACAGCTTCCTGCCGTTGCTGTCGCGCTGCTCGAAGAAACGGCTGTCGCGATAGAAGAGATGTTCCTCACGATCGTAGAGGTAGTCTCGGGTTGCCTTGAACTCGGCATGCGCGTACTCGGCGTAGCGCTGATCGCCGGTCGTCGCAGCCAGCCCGATCCACACCGGCGGCGCCATGAACAAGGCGTCGCACCAGCACCAGCGATCATTGCACGACTCTTGTGCATGCGCGGCCAGACTGCCGCGCGGCGGAGCGGCAAGGATCTCGTCGAAGCGCTTGCGTAACGGCGCGATCACCTTTGGTCCGGCGCCATGCGCGGCCGCCCACAAGTAGCTCTGCCCGATGACGTGATCGTCCGCATGATAGCGGCGGTCGCCGAGCTGCCAGTCCGTGCTGCGTCCGTGCGCGAGCACGGCGTCGCGAAAGCGCGGTGATTCGCTCCGCTCAGCAAGCGCGGTCAGCCCGGCGTAGAACGCTCCTTGCTGCCAACTGCGAGGACTGCGTGTTTCCTCTCGCATAGTCTTGATAGAGGCGACCGGCTCGAGATGCGCGAGCTGCCAGTCCGCGACTTTCTCCATGAGCGCGAGCGTGCGCCCTGCATCGATCGCTTCGTGGCCTACCGCCGCCGTATCTTCACGCTGTGCGATGTTCCTGTAGAAATCCTGCAACACATAGAAGGCCTTCTTCTTCGCGCCCTTGTCGCTGATCAGGCCCTTACGGTTCCAGCCGTCCTGCACGCCGGGCAGCGGGCGGCGCGGCGAGCGGAAGTCCGCGAGAATCCACGGCGTCGTGCCGCGCCACTGCGGCAGTCGCTGCAGCATGAGGAGCGTCTGGCGATACAGGTCTTCCTGGTACTCCTCGCTGAAGCGCGTGAGACGATCGCCGTGTCGGCCCTGCAGGGCGTCCGCGCCGAACTCGGTAATCACGACCGGCTTGTCGTAGCCGAACGTCCAGCGGATCCGCGGCAGCTTGTCCGGCAGCCCGTCGTACCAGCCGACGTACTCGTTGAAGCTCAGCAGGTCGATGTACGCGCCGAACGGATCGTCGACGATGCGATGTTCCGCAGCAGCTGGATCGCCGCGCACTTCGAGCGCGGCGGCTACCAGGCGCGTCGAATCGAGCGCCCGCGCGGACTCGACGAGTGTCCTGAGGAACTGCGTGCGCTGCCCGCTGACGGGCGTCTCATTCGCGACCGACCAGACGATGACGCTCGCGCGGTTGCGATCGCGCAGCATCAGCTCCCTCAGCTGCGTCTTGCCATTCGCAAGCGTTTCGGGATTTTCCCATTGGATGGTCCAGTAGACCGGCACCTCCTCCCACACCATCAGGCCGAGCTCGTCCGCGACGCGCGCCATGTGCTCGTTGTGCGGATAGTGCGCGAGCCGCACGAAATTGCAGCCGAGCTCCTTCGCCCAGCCAAGCAGCAGGCGCGCGTCCTGCTCGGAATGCGCGCGCCCGCCGCGCAGCGGATTCTCCTCGTGCAGCGAGATTCCGCGCAGGAATACCGGCTCGCCGTTGAGCAGGATGTCCGCGCCTCGCACGGCGATGCTGCGAAAGCCAATGCGCTCGCTGATCCGATCGTCGTCGGTCGCGAGCTCGACATCGTAGAGACGCGCATTGCGCGGCGACCACTTCTCGAGGGCGCGCGCGACGACATCGAACGTCGCGATCCCACGCGCGTCGCTCCGCGTGCGAGCGCGAATGCCGGCCTCGGGAATCGACAGCGTCACGCCCACACCCGCTGCCTTCGCACCGTCCAGCTCGACGTTCGCGACGATTCGGTCGCTCGAACCCGTCGCCAGCTGCACGGCATAGTCGCGAATATAGGTCGCCGGTGTCTCGACGATCGTCACGTCGCGCGTCAACCCACCGTAGTTCCACCAATCGGTGTTGACCGTCGGTATGCCCTCGACCCGGCGCGTGTTGTCGACTTTGACCACGAGCGAGTTGCCGCGTGCGGTGAGCATGCCGGTGATCTCGAACTGGAATGGCGTGAAGCCGCCGACGTGGCGACCGAGCTTGCGGCCGTTCAGATACACGTCCGCCTGGTAGTTGGCCGCGCCGAAATGCACGAATACTCGCCGCCCGGCGGTCAGTGCGTAGTCGAACTTGCGGCGATACCAGACCGTGCCCTCGTAGTAGTAGAGCCGCTCGTCCTGCGAATTCCAGTCGCTTGGGACCGCGAGCGTCGGGCTCGCATCGAAGTCGTACTCGACGAGCTCCGATCGATCGGCTGGCTTGCGGTCGAGGAAGTATCCGCCGCTCGGCTGCGGCGCCGCATCGAACGGCTCGCGCCGGTAGTTGTAGTAGCCGTTCTCGTACGGATCGACGATCACGCGCCATTCGCCGTTCAGCGTCGTGCCGGCGCGGCCGTACACGTTCTGCAGCGCCTCCGCAGCGTCGGCTGATGCGATTGCGGCCGCGCCGAGCGCCGTCAGAATCGTTGCCACCTTGAGCATGCGGCGCAGCTTACCTCCGACTCAGGCAGGAATCGTCAGTAGCGCCTGGTACCACAATCCGCTGCTCTTCAGCGTGCGACGCTGCGTCGGATAGTCGACGTGCACGATGCCGAAGCGCTTGCGATAGCCTTCGGCCCATTCGAAGTTGTCCATCAGGCTCCAGACGAAATAGCCGCGGACGTCCACGCCGCGCCCGATCGTGTCCGCGACGGCGACCAGGTGCGATTCGATGTATTGGCGGCGTTGCTCGTCCTCGACGCGGCCGCCCACGACGTCGTCGTGGTACGCCGCGCCGTTTTCCGTGATGAACAAGGGCGGCAGCTCGTAATCGCGATCGAGGCGCAGCAGCAACTCCGCGAGGCTCTGTGGCGCCACTTCCCAGCCCATGTCGGTCACCGCGGCGCCGCTCGATGCCGGCAACGCAGCGTTGGCGCTGCTGGAGACCGTGGGGTTGTAGTAGTTCACACCGACGAAGTCGAGCGGTTGCGCGATGAGCTCCGCATCGCCGGGCCGCGCGGCGGGCGCGTCCATCCCGAGGTGCTCGACGATGTCCGGTGGATAGCGACCCTGGAACAGCGCGTCCATGTACCAGCGTACGAGCCGGCCGTCCTCGAGTCGGGCGTGCGCTGCGTCGAGCTCCGAGTCTGTCGCCGGATAGACGGGCGACAGGTTCAACACGATGCCCACCTCGGCCTTGCTGCTCGTCGCGCGAATCGCCTGTAGTGCGAGCCCGTGACTCACGAGCACGTGATGAGCGACCTGATACGCGACGCGCCGATCGCGCACACCCGGAGCAAACACGCCGCGCTCGTGCCCCAGCACCGCGGTGACCCACGGCTCGTTATGTGTCGCGATGGAAACGATCCGGTCACCGAGCCGCTTGGTAACGAGCTGCGCATAGTCCGCGAAGCGCTCGGCGGTCTCGCGTGCGCGCCAACCGCCGTGGCTGCGCTGCAGCTCCGCGGGCAGGTCCCAGTGATACAGCGTCGCGTACGGTTGGATATTGCGCGCGAGCAACCCGTCGACGAGCCGCTCGTAGAACGCGAGACCTGCCTCGTTGACCGCGCCGCTGCCGGCCGGCTGGATTCTCGGCCAGGAGATGGAGAAGCGGTAAGCGCGTACGCCGAGATGCGCGATCAGGTCCAGGTCGGACTCGAGCCTGTGATAGTGATCGCACGCGACGTCGCCATTGCTGCCATCGGCGATCGCGCCAGGCACACGGCAGAACTCGTCCCAGATGGAGGGGCCCTTGCCATCCGTGCGCGCCGCGCCCTCGATCTGGAACGCGCTGGTCGCGACGCCCCAGACAAAGTCCCGTGGAAAGCGCCGCCGCAGTTCGGCCAGGTTCGTCTGTCGATTCATGCGGTCGTCGACTTCGGGGGCGACAGCAGCTCGCCCTCCAGTTCCTCGAGCGTCCGGCCCTTGGTCTCCCGGACGAACACCAGCACGAACAGAAGCGCTGCGCTGGCGAACAGGCCGTACACCAGGAACGTGCCGGCGGAGCCGAGCTTCGACAGCTCCCACGGGAACACGAAGGTGACGCTCGCGCTCACGAGCGCGTTCCAGAAACCCGCGGCCGAGATCGCGACGCCGCGGTACTCGTTCGGGAAAATCTCCGAGAGCAGCACCCACATCACCGGCCCGAGCGAGATTGCGAACGAGGCGACGAAGCCGATGATCGCGATCAGCACGAGCCGCGCATTCATCGTCAGTGCAGCACCGACCAGCGCCTGACGGTGCGGCTCGACCCGCGCCGCGCCGTGTCGGCCTGAGAGCGCTACCATGAGCTCGGCTTCGGACGCGTACGACACCTCGCCCGACGTCCGCAGCTCTGCGATCAACTCCGCCGGCACGCCATTCGATTGCGCCATCTGCAGCGCGCGCTCGTCCAGCCGATAGCTCGCCTGACTGAACGCCCACGCGATCGTCAGCAGCGACACCGCCATGCCGGTGACGCCGATCGCGAGCAGCGGCTTGCGGCCCAGGCGATCAATGAGCCAGATCGCGACGACAGTCATGACCACGTTGACCAGACCGACGATGACGGCCTGGCGAAACGCGTCGCTGACGCCGCCGCCGGCCTGCGCAAATATCGTCGGCAGGTAGTAAAAGATCGCGTTGATGCCGGTGATCTGCTGGAAGAAAGCGAGCCCGAGCGCGATCAGCATCACGAAACGGATGCGCCGGTCGAACAAGGCGCGCCAGCCGTGCGAGACGTTCCTCACGGCGAGACTCTGCCGGATCTGCCGCAGACTCTCCTGCGCCTGCGCGGCGCCGCAAACGCGCGTCAGAACGTCCAGCGCCGCCTCGTCGCGGCCCTTGATCAAGAGCCACCGCGGACTTTCCGGAATGAGCGACAGCAGCAGCAGATACAGCAGCGCCGGAAACACCTGTACGCCCAGCATCCAGCGCCAGTTGTGCTCACCCACGTCGAGCAGGAAGTAGTTCGAGAAGAACGAGGCCGAGATGCCGATCACGATCATGAGCTGGTTGAGCGACACGAGTCCGCCGCGCCGCTGCGCGGGCGCGATCTCCGCGATGTAGACGGGCGCGATCAATATCGCGGCGCCGACCGCGAGCCCGCTGACGATGCGCGCCGCCACGAAAGCCGTGAGTGTGGTCGCGAGCGACGCCAGCAACGCCGACAGCACGAACAGCGCGGCCGCGCACAGCAGTACTTTTCTGCGTCCAAGTCGATCGCTGAGCACGCCCGCAAACGCGTTACCCACGAGCGCACCCCAGCCCAGCGAGCTGACCGCCCAGCCGAGCCTGAGGTCGCCGCCGGCGCCGTTGAGAGCGAAGTACTCGCGAATGAAAGGCACGACACCGGATATCACCGTCGCGTCGAATCCCAACAGCAGGCCGCCGATCGCAGCGGTGAGCGCCACGAAGCCAACGTTCAGTCTGCGTTGCTCCGTGCGCGGAGCGCGCGCTTCATTGTTCGGCATCGAGTTGTTCTTGGTGTACTTGCCAGCGCCCGGCGAGCGTGCTACAAGGCAAATTGTAAGCGCTTACATTTTTCGGCACAAGAACCGAAATAGTGGCATCAGGGGGTATAGTCGTGAACGATCGCGCACGTAGACGTTCGCCCATCGCGCAGGCCATTTCGCTGATTCTCGGCACCGCCGTCGCACTGCCGGCGCTGGCGCAAACTTCGGAGCCGCTCGAAGAGGTTGTCGTCACCGGCATCCGCGGCAGTCTCACCTCCTCCATGAACTTGAAGCGCGATGCGCAAGGCGTAACCGACGGCATTGTCGCCGAAGACATCGGCAAGTTTCCCGATACGAACCTCGCCGAGTCGCTGCAACGCATCAGCGGCGTGTCCATCGACCGCTCCAACATCGGCGAAGGCCAGCGCGTCACGGTCCGCGGCGTCGGCCCGGACTTCAACCTGGTGCTGCTGAACGGCCGCCAGATGCCGGTCTCGTCCATTCAGGACACGGTCGCCTCCGACTCGCGCGCCTTCGACTTCGCGAACCTCGCCTCGGAAGCGATTTCCGCGATCGAGGTCTACAAGACCAGCCGCGCCAGCACGCCGACCGGCGGCATCGGCGCGACGATCAATATCAAGACGGCGCGGCCGCTGGACAATCCGGGCCTGCACACCAGCCTCGGCGTGAAAGGCGTGATCGACGACTCGGGTCAGAACCTGCCGGATCACCTGAAGGGCGACGAGATCACGCCGGAAGTTTCGGGCATCTACAGCCAGACGTTCGGAGACGACAAGTTCGGCGTCTCCCTCAGCGCGAGCTACCAGGAGCGCAACTCCGGCTTCAACCAGGCGGCGGTCGGCAACGGCTGGCGCGCGTTCGCCGGCGACGAGAACAATTGGGGCACGATTCCGCAGCCGGGCCAGCCGGGCTCGGAACGCATCGTGAACCGCCCTGATGCGACTGACACCTACTCGGTCCCGCAGAACCTCGGCTACAGCGTCAACGGCATCGAGCGCACGCGTACCAACGGTCAGCTCGCCCTGCAATGGCGGCCGCTCGACGCGCTCACGGCGACGCTCGACTACACTTACTCCGAGAACAAGATCGCGACGCAGCGCAACGAGCTGTCGGTGTGGTTCAACTTCGGTCCCTCGTCCAGCAGCTGGACCGACGGTCCGGTGGCGGGCCCGCTCGTCTACAGCGAGCTGATCCCTGGCGCGAACAGCGACCTGTCGATGGGCGGCGCCAAGTTCGCCAGCAAGAACGAGAACAAATCGCTGGGCTTCAACCTGGCGTGGCAAGCCACCGATCGTCTCGGCTTCCAGTTCGACTACCACGATTCGAGCGCCGAATCCGGCGCCGACAGCCCGTACGGCTCCAACGCCGTGCTCGGTGTCGCAAGCTTCGTGCGCGGCGATACCACGGGCGACTTCTCGCAAGACTTCCCGGTGATCAGCGTGCGGCTGCCGGCTGGCCAGAGCACGATCGACCCGGCACAGAATACGGTCACCGGCTCGGCGTTCCGCAACGGCTACATGAAGATGGACATCGAGCAGGCACAGCTCGGCGGAAACTTCGACTTCACCGAGAACTCGCGCCTGGACTTAGGCGTGGCCCTGACGGAGATGAAGAACCGTACCGCGTTCTCCACCGTGCAAAACGACACCTGGGGCGCCGACGTCGCGTTCGACCCGGCGGTGTTCCCGGACGACGTGTGGCGCGGCGATACGATCCGCCAGTACTTCGACCAGATCTCCGGCAGCGGCAATCCGAATCTGTTCAACGACTTCTTCACGTTCGACTTCGACAGGGTGCGCGGCATAGCTGCCGGCCTGCGTGGCGAGGACCGCTTCAGCGCCAGCGCAGACTTCACGACCGATCGGCACGTCAAGGAAGAATCGCAGAGCGCCTATGTGCAGTTCAGCCAGGCGTTCGACACGGCGATGCCGATCAATGCGGCAGTGGGCGTGCGCTACGAGAAGACAGACGTGACGTCCAGTGCGCTCGTACCGTCACCGTCAGGGATCAGCTGGGCCTCGGATAACGAGTTGAATGTCATCCGCCCGGTGGGAGCATCCACCACTACGACCCTGGAGGGTGACTACGACTACGTGCTGCCAAACCTGGACTTCAGCATCGGGCTCATGGACAACCTGAAGTTCCGCGCCGGCTGGGGCAAGACCATCGGCCGCCCGAAATGGGGCGACATCCAGGGCGGCCAGGTGCTCGACCTGCTGGTACGCGTCGACGGCGGCACCGGCTCGCAGGGCAATCCGGCCCTGAAGCCGCTGGAGTCGACCAACCTCGACTTCTCGCTGGAGTGGTATTACGCCGAAGGCAGCTACGCCTCGGTCGGCTACTTCACGAAGGACATCGACAACTACGTCGGCATCACTCAGATCGTCGAGCAGCCTTTCAACCTGCATACGCCGATCGGCGGCGCGCTCTACAACGAAGCCGTGGCGGCCGCGTGCGCGGATCGGAGCACCACCTGCATCCGCAACTGGATCTTCGACAACCGTCCGACCGCTGCGGGAGTGGACGCGGTCGCTCGCACCATCACCGGACAGGCTGGCGATCCGATCGCCGACTTCCGCATCACGGTGCCGGCGAATCAGCGCTCGTCCACTCTGCACGGCTGGGAGTTCAACATCCAGCACATGTTCGGCGCCAGCGGCTTCGGCGTCGCGGCGAATTACACGATGGTCGATTCGGGGCTGACGTACCCGAACCAGCTCCGCAACGAGCAGTTCGCGCTCGAAGGCCTGAGCGACGCGGCGAACGTGGTCGCCTTCTACGAGAATTTCGGCTGGGGCGTGCGTCTCGCCTACAACTGGCGCGACGAGTTCCTGTCGAGCCGCTTCGACGGCGCCGGAGCGAACCCGAATTACACCGAAGAATACGGTCAGTTCGACCTCAATGTGAGTTACCAGTGGGGCGAAAACCTGACGCTGCAGGCCGAGGCGATCAACCTCACTGACGAGATCCAGCGCATTCACGGCCGCACCACCAGCGAGGCGCTGTTCGTGACGCAGACCGGACCTCGCTACATGATCGGAGCGCGGTACAAGTTCGGCGGGCAGTAGCGACGAGCAGAGACCCGCATTCGTAGAGCCGCTGGCGCCCCCAACCAGCGGCTCTTTCGTTACGATGGCGGGTACCATGACGACGGGGCCGTGCCCGTGAGCAATCGGATCAAGCATGTCGTGATCGCAGGCGGCGGGTCGGCCGGCTGGCTGACCGCGGGCGTCATCGCCGCCGACCATTGCGCGGCCGACGACTCGGGGCTGCAGGTCACGTTGATCGAATCGCCCGACGTCGGGCCGATCGGTGTCGGCGAAGGCACCTGGCCGACCATGCGCGACACGCTGCGCCGTATCGGCGTCAGCGAGAGCGATTTCCTGCGCGAGTGCGATGCCTCCTTCAAGCAGGGCTCGCGCTTCAATGGCTGGCGCGACGGCCATGACGGCGACTACTACTTCCATCCCTTCGTGCTGCCGCACGGCTACACCGAGACGAACCTCGTCGCCGGCTGGCTGCAGCGTCACGCCAACGTGCCGTTCGCCGACCTGGTGAGTTTCCAGCCTCACCTGTGCGTGCAGAACAAGGCGCCGAAGCAGGCGGCGACGCCCGAGTATGCAGCGGTCGCGAACTACGCCTACCACCTCGACGCCGGCAAGTTCGGACTGTTTCTGCGCAAGCACTGTACCGAGCGCCTTGGCGTGCGACTGGTGCTCGATCACGTGGTCGGCATCCAGTCGCATCCCAATGGCGATATCGCCGCGCTGCAGACGAGATCGCAGGGACCGCTGGCGGCGGATCTGTTCGTCGACTGCACGGGCCTGCAGTCGCTACTGCTGGGCCGGCATTATGAAACGCCGTTCGTGTCGCAGAAGCACGTGCTGTTCAATGACTCGGCACTGGCGCTGCAGGTGCCCTACCCCGACGACAACAGCCCGATCGCCTCGCAGACCCTCTCGACTGCACAGAGCAGCGGCTGGATCTGGGACATCGGATTGCCGACGCGACGCGGCATCGGTCACGTCTACTCGAGCGCCCACATTTCCGACGACCAGGCCGAGGCCGAGCTGCGCCGCTATGTGGAGCGGTTGGCCGGACCTGCACGTCAGGCAAACGGAGGCACTCCGCGCAAGATCACGTTCGAGCCGGGCTATCGCCAGCACTTCTGGCACCGCAACTGCGTCGCCATCGGACTGTCGGCTGGCTTCATCGAACCGCTCGAAGCCTCGGCCCTGGCGCTGGTCGAGCTGTCCGCCAGCATGCTCAGCGACCAGATGCCGGCGACGCGCGAGGCAATGGACATCGTCGCGCGGCGATTCAACGATTCGTTCACTTATCGCTGGGAACGTGTCATCGATTTTCTGAAGCTGCACTATGTCTTGAGCGGACGCACGGCTTCCGCTTTCTGGCGCGATAACGTCGCCCCGGCCACCGTTCCCGACCGGCTGCGCGAGTTGCTCGTGCTGTGGCGGCACCAACCCCCGTCGCGTTACGACCTGCACCGCATCGAAGAAGTGTTTCCATCGGCGAGCTACCAGTACGTGCTGTACGGGATGGGCTTTCGTCCCGAGCCGGGCGTCTCGATGCGCCGCGCGGATGACTGCGATCGTGCCGACGCATTTTTCCGCGAAGCCGCGGCGCTGACTGGCAAAATGCTGGCTGCGCTCCCGTCCAACCGGGAGCTGATCACGCATATCAGGCGGCGCGCATGAACAACGTCCTGTTGAACAACATCGACCACAAGGACCTCAGGGTCATCACCACGCGCGGCGCCGCGTTCGGCGATGACGTGAAGTTCGCGCTGACGTTTCCGGCCGAGTTCCGCAACATCCAGGCCCACTATCCGATCGTGTTCCAGAAGACTGCGGACGGAAAATTCCAGTCGATCGCCCTGCTCGGCTTCCAGGACAAAGAGAATCTGTTCCTCGGCCCGGACGGTTGGGATGCGCCGTACGTGCCGTTGACCGTCGAGCGCCAGCCGTTCCTCATCGGCTTTCGCGACCGCGAGCCGATGGTGCACATCGATCTCGCCAGTCCGCGCGTAAGCCGGACCGCGGGCGAAGCCCTGTTCCGCGAATACGGCGGCTCGACCGACTTTCTGGAGCGCATGAGCTCGGTGCTGCTGACGATTCATCAGGGCCTGGAAGCCGTGCCTGCGTTCATCGATGCCTTGCTTCGGCACGACTTGCTGGAATCGTTCGTGCTCGACGTCGAGCTCGACGACCGGTCGCAGCATCGTCTCACGGGCTTCTACACGATCAACGAGGAACGTCTTGGCACGCTCGACGCGGGCGCGCTCGAACGAATGCACAAGGCAGGCTATCTGCAGGCGATCTACATGGCGCTCGCCTCCTTGTCTCACTTCCGCGATCTGATCGAGCGCCGGAACCGACTGAATGCTGCCCGTCGCTAACGCAATCGAGGAGATCGCCGGACTGGATCCGCAGTCGCTGTCGGACGAACTGCTGACGCGCACGCAGCCGGCGGTCTTCCGTGGCCTCGTTTCGAGCTGGCCCGTCGCGCGCGCGGGCCGCGAATCGGCCGCGGCGACCGATGCGTATCTGCGACGCTTCTACAAGGACGCGACCGTCAACGCGATGCTCGGCGCGCCTGACATCGGCGGCCGGCTCTTCTACAGCGACGACCTCACCGGATTCAATTTCAAGACGGTGCGCATCCGGCTGGACGCGGTACTCGACGAAATCGCGCGCCAGAGCGACGCCGGGATTCCGCCGGCAATCTATGTCGGGTCCACGACGGTCGACACGTGCCTGCCCGGCTTTCGCGCCGAGAACGATCTCGCACTCGGGAAGCGGCAGCCGCTCGTGAGCATCTGGCTCGGCAATCGCACGCGTATCGCCGCCCATCACGACCTGCCGGACAACATCGCGTGCGTCGTCGCGGGGCACCGCCGCTTCACGCTGTTCCCGCCCGAACAGCTGGAGAACCTCTACATCGGTCCACTCGACTTCACGCCCGCGGGCCAGGCGATCAGCCTGGTCGATTTCGCGCGGCCGGATTTCGCGAAGTTCCCGCAGTTCTCCGCAGCGCTGCAGCACGCGCAGGTCGCCGAGCTCGGGCCGGGCGATGCGATCTTCATTCCCAGCATGTGGTGGCATCACATCGAGTCGCTCGACACCCTGAACGTGCTGGTGAACTACTGGTGGCGCCAGTCGCCGGCGTTCATGGACTCGCCGACGACCGCGCTCATGCTCGCGATCCTGACCGTGCGCGATCTGCCGCCGGAGCAGCTCAAGGCCTGGCAGAACCTCTTCCGGCACTACGTCTTCGAGGCGGACGAGCGCACCGCTGCCCACATTCCGCTGCAAGCCCGCCGCGTCCTGGGGCCGCTGGATCCCGAATCGGCGCGCGAGTTGCGGGCACGACTGTTACAGAGATTGAATCGCTGAGGGGATCGAGAGTGGAACAGAAACTGATCAGCAGAGTCGTCATCGCCGGCGGCGGTACCGCGGGCTGGATGGTGGCCGCATGCCTGTCGAAGATGCTGGGCAAGGTGCTCGACATCAAGCTGATCGAGTCCGACGAGATCGGCACCGTCGGCGTCGGCGAGGCGACGATTCCGACGCTCGTGACCTTCCATCGGCTGCTCGACATCAACGAGCAGGAATTCATGGCTGCCACGCAAGGGACGTTCAAGCTCGGCATCGGCTTCGAGAACTGGCGCAATGTCGGCCAGAACTACATTCACTCCTTCGGCCTCACCGGCACGGATCACTGGAGCGCCGGCTTCCAGCACTTCTGGCTCAAGGGACGCGAGCGCAAGCTCGCGGGCGACTACGGCGATTACTGCCTGGAGCTCAAGGCCGCGCAAGCGGAACGCTTCGCGCACCTGCCCCGTGGCGGGATGAACTATGCCTTTCACATCGATGCCAGCCTGTATGCGAAGTTCCTGCGCAAGTTCAGCGAAGGCTTCGGCACCCAGCGCATCGAAGGGAAGATCGTCGAGGTCAAGACCGATCCGACGTCGGGCTACATCACCGCGATCAGGCTGGATTCGGGCGTGGATATCGAAGGCGACCTGTTCATCGACTGCACCGGCTTCCGCGGCCTGCTGATCGGACAGGCGCTGCACGTCGGCTACGAAGACTGGTCGCATTGGCTCTACAACGACAGCGCCGTCGCGGTTCAAACCGAATCCGTGCGCGAAGCCTGGCCGTACACGCGCTCGATCGCGCGCGAGGCAGGATGGCAATGGCGCATTCCGCTGCAGCACCGCGTCGGCAACGGCATCGTGTTCTGCAGCCGCTACCTTCCGGACGACCAGGCGAAGCAGACGCTGCTGGCGAACGTCGAAGGCAA
>DATEML010000015.1:0-19855 GCA_035275585.1 Steroidobacteraceae bacterium
GGAGATCGATACGTTGTACGGAGTGCTCGAAAAATTGCAGCCGTCGCCGGTCGTCACGCTCAACCGCGCCGTGGCAGTCGCGAAGCTGCGCGGTCCGGCCGCTGCGCTGGCGATGATCGAGCCGCTCGGCGAGAAATTGCAAGGCTACTTCCATTTCTTCGGCGCGAAGGGCGCGTGGCTGCATGAGCTCGGCCGCACTGAAGAGGCGCGCGTCGCCTTCGACAAGGCCATCGCCCTCGCGCACACGCCGGCGCAGGCCGCGCACATCCGGCAGCATCTGGATCGCCTTCTGAAGTAGTTGCACCTGTATATACCAACAGCTAAGCTCTCTGTCCCCCGGATCGAGAAGGAGCAGTCACATGAAGCTCTATTGGTGCGAGCGGACGCGTGCGGTGCGCGCAGCCTGGATGCTGGAGGAGCTGGGGGCGCCTTACGAGCTGGTGCGGATCGACATCCGCAATGAGCAGTCGCGTGCGGATCCTGCGTTCCGCGCGGCGTCACCGATGGGCAAAGTGCCCGCACTCGAGGACGGCGCGGTGCGGATCTGGGACTCCGGCGCGATCTGCGCCTATCTCGCCGATCAATACCCGGCCGCACAGCTGGCGCCGCCGATCGGCAGCCCGGACCGCGGCGCGTATCTCATGTGGCTCATGTACACGAACGCCGTGATCGAGCCCGCGATGGGCGAGAAGTTCGGCGGGCTGAAGCCGAATCCGGTGAGCTACGGGTGGGGCAGCTGGGAGCAGATGCTCACCACGTTGCGTGCCGGACTGAGCCGCGGTCCGTGGATACTTGGCGAGCGCTTCTGCGCTGCGGATGTGCTGCTCGGGATGAGCTGCGCTTTCTTGCGCCAGTTCAAGATGCTTGCGGATGAGCCGGTGCTGTTTGCGTACGCGGACCGCTGCGCGGCGCGGCCTGCGTTCCAGCGCGCGTACGCACTGGAACCGCAGGCCTGATTACAACGTGATCAGCGGTCGGCGGCGGTGGAGTCGTCGGCCTTCGGTTGCGGGATCAGCGCTGAGACGGTCAGTTGCGGCGTGTCGATGTCGATGTGATTGGGCGTGCAGCGGACGCGATCGGTGACGACCTTCACGGAGAGCTTCGGCAGCACGTCCTTCGTCAGGCCTTCCATCAGCTCGCAGTCGCCAGGCTGCAGATCGAGCCGGCGATCGCGGGACAGCTCCACGGTCTTCCACTGCGCCGGGAATGGATCGGTCTTCAGCGGATCCTTCTTGCCGGTCAGCCGCTCGGCCAGCTCCTGCTCGGCCTTGTTCGCCGGCTCCTTCGCCTCGCTCGCCGGGATCGCCGTCGCGGTCGTGATCGTCACGAAGAAGTTGCGCGACGGACGGTTCACGTCGATGCAGCCGTTCGCCTGCACTTTCGTTTGCGAGGGCGCGCCGAGCGTCAGCAGGATGTTCTTCACCTTCGATTCGAAGGCATCGCAGTTGTATGCGGTCGTGAAGCCGACATACGAGTACTTGATCTCGACCGGCTTCCACACGGCCTGCACGGACTTTGTCGCATCGGCGGGGGACCCCGCGTAGGCGGCCTGCGACAGCAGCGCGGCGAGGATGCACGCCCCCGCCAGACGGGCTCGTACGAGGGAGGGCAGGTGGGTTTCCATACTGGGCTCCAAAATGGGTTACGCGGATTTAGACGCGAACGCGGACGGCGCGTTCCCCGGACAGGCCGTCCCCCGCTTTACGTTCCCGTAATTTCGCGAGCGGTTCATGGGGGCAACGCGATATCCTTTCAAACATGAGCTCGAATGTGGATGTGCACAACCGCGAAATGACCGCAGCCATGGCGGTATTGGGCGCACTCAGCTTCTGTCATCTGCTGAACGACATGATGCAATCGCTGCTGCCGGCGATGTATCCCATCCTCAAGACAGGCCTCGATCTCGACTTCGGCCAGATCGGTCTCGTGACTTTCGTTTACCAGGTCACCGCCTCGCTGTTCCAGCCGCTGGTCGGATTGTACGCGGACCGCCGGCAGCTCCCGTATGCGCTGGCGTTCGGCATGGGGTTCACGCTGACCGGTCTGTTGCTGCTATCGATAGCCAGCACGTTCCCGCTGCTGCTGCTCGGCGCTGCCGTCATCGGGCTCGGCTCTTCCGTGTTTCATCCCGAATCCTCGCGCGTCGCGCGCGTGGCATCCGGCGGGCGTCATGGATTCGCGCAATCGGTCTTCCAGGTCGGCGGTAATGCGGGCTCCGCGATCGGTCCGCTCGCGGCTGCGTTCATCGTGCTGCCGAACGGCCAGGGCAGCGTCGCGTGGTTCGCGATCGCAGCGATGCTCGGCATCGTATTGCTGACCAGGATCGGCGGCTGGTACGCGCGCCAGACAGTGCGGCTCGCGGCTGTGCGCAAAAGCGCGCATCACGCGCTCGTGCAATTGCCCCGCAGCAAAGTCGTCGGCGCGATCACGGTCCTGATCGCGCTGATCTTCTCCAAGTACTTCTACATGGCGAGCCTGACGAGCTACTACACCTTCTATCTGATCGAGCGCTTCCACGTCTCGGTGTGGAACGCGCAGGTGCACCTGTTCGTGTTCCTCGCCGCGGTCGCGGTGGGCACGTTCGCCGGCGGTCCGATCGGCGATCGCATCGGCCGCAAGTACGTCATCTGGTTTTCGATTCTCGGCATCCTGCCGTTCACGCTCGTGCTGCCGCACGCGAACCTGTTCTGGACCGGCGTGCTGAGCGTGCCGATCGGCCTGATCCTGGCGTCGGCGTTCTCGGCGATCCTCGTGTACGCGCAGGAGCTCGTCCCCGGCAAGGTGGGCATGATCTCCGGGTTGTTCTTCGGCCTGGCGTTCGGCATGGGCGGACTCGGGGCCGCGGTGCTCGGCCACGTCGCGGACGCACGCGGCATCGAGTTCGTCTACAGCATCTGCGCCTGGCTGCCGCTGATCGGCGCACTGGCGGCGTTCCTGCCGAAAGTCGAGCTGCCGCAGGTCGAAGCGAGGGTGAGCTCATGAGCGCGGAACTCAAACATCACACGCTCACCGTCAACGGCATCCGCATGCACGTCGCGGAGCAGGGCACCGGCCCGCTCGTGTTGATGTGTCACGGCTGGCCGGAGCTCTGGTATTCGTGGCGCCATCAGCTGCCGGCAGTTGCGGCGGCAGGCTTTCGCGCAGTGGCTCCGGACATGCGCGGCTTCGGCGAGACCGAGGCGCCCGCGGATGTGAACGACTACACGATTCTGCATAACGTCGGCGACGTGGTTGCACTGGTCGCGGCGCTCGGCGAGAAGCAGGCAATCATCGTCGGCCACGACTGGGGCGCGCCCGTCGCGTGGACCGCGGCGATGATGCGGCCCGATCTGTTCCCCGCGGTGGTCGCGATGAGCGTGCCGCATCGTCCGCGCTCGGCGGCGCCGCCGCTCAAGACGCTCAAGGAAGCCGGGCTCGGCAACTACTACTGGATCTACTTTCAGACGCCGGGCGTCGCCGAAGCGGAGTTCGAGCGCGACCCGGCGATCACGCTGCGCAAGCTCCTGTACGGGGTCTCGGGCGACATCCCGATCGATCGCGAGAATCCGATGCTGGTGCACGAGGGCCACGGCTTTCTCGATCCGCTCGCGGTCGCGCAGTCGCTGCCGGCGTGGCTGCGCGAGGAAGATCTGCAGAAGTTCGCGGGGGAGTACCGGCGCACGGGCTTTCGCGGCGGACTCAACTGGTATCGCAACATCGATCGCAACTGGGAGCTGACTGCGCCGTGGCACGACGCGATCATCCGTCAGCCTGCGCTGTTCATCGCCGGCACGCGTGACCCGGTGATCGCAGGCAAGCGCGGCGTCGCGGCTGTCGAGCACATGAGTCGCGCAGTGCCCGGCGTGCAGAAAGTCCTCGTCGAAGGCGCCGGTCACTGGATCCAGCAAGAGCGGCCCGACCGCGTCAACGCCGCACTGCTAGAGTTTCTGGCCAAAGTCCGCAATCTCTGAAGGGGCCCATCATGCTTCGTCGCTATCGCCTTCGGGCGCTCGCTTGCGCGGGCGCAGTCTCCGCTCTCGTCCCGGCGCCGTCTTTCGCTGCCGAGCACGCCAAGCCTGAATTCCTGACTTCCCCGGAGCTCGCGCGGCAGGAGCTGCCGTTCTCGGAGGCAGTGCGCGTGGGCGACTTGATGTTTCTCTCCGGGCAGATTGGCTACGACCCTGCGAACGGCAAGGTCGTGCCGGGCGGCATCAAGGCCGAGGCGCGCCAGGCGCTGACGTTGATCAAAGGAGTGCTCACTCGCAACGGCGCATCGCTCGCGGATGTCGTGAAGTGCACGGTGTTCCTCGCCGACATCGCGGAATGGCCGACGTTCAACGAGGTCTACATCGAGTTCTTCAAGAAGCCCTATCCGGCGCGCAGCGCGCTCGCGACCAGCGGCCTGGCGCGCAACGCGCGCGTCGAGGTCGAGTGCATCGCGTACGCGCCGAAGCCGTAGGGCGATCCTATTTGCGGACGTGCACCTGCGCGAAAGCGACGGCGTGCGCAATGATCTCGCGCGAGCGCTCGTCGTCGTCGAGAACGTCGAAGCCGTGCCGGCCGGCCGGATGATTCATGAGGTCCAGCGGCGCATTGCCGGCCAGCGCTTCCGTCACGAACCCGTCGATCGCCTGGTTGACCATCGGCTGATCCAGACCCGCGCGCGCAACGAACATCGGCAGGCCCGCGCCTTTCGCTCGCACGTAGACGGCAGCTGATAGCTCGGCCGCTCGCGCCACCTTCGCCGCGTCGGCATCGGCAGGCACCCTATGGCGCAGGTCGAGGAAGGCATAGAACGCCAGGACACAGCGCACATACTCCGGCCGATCGCGCAGCACGGCACTCAGCAGCGGGCCGCCCCCGGAGAAGTACCACAGCGCGATGCGATCAGCATCGACGTTGAGTTCCGCCGCGTGCTCGCGCACGTAGTCGATCGCGGCCGCGACATCCGCTTGCGATCTCTCGTAGTCGCTCGGCGCGTACAGGCGATGATTGAACGTCACACCGACGAGCGCGCACGCGGCCGCCAGCTCGCCATATGAGACGAAGACCCCCCACTGCGTCGGCGGGGTCATCTGCGCCGGAATCGGGCCGCCGTGAACGAAGAAGACCGCTGGCACGCGCGCACCGCCGGACAGGCGCGCCGGTGCATAGATGTTCATCTTGAGATCTGCGCCGGCGTCTCGCTTGTACACGACGTCGCGTTGCACGCGCACATCGCGCATGCCATCGACGTGATAGACGAGCGGCTTGCTGAAATCAGGCTCGGCCATGAATGGCTCCGGCGCTGCGCCAGACGTTGCGGGCGCGTTGCACGAACTCCAGCAGCGAAGCGTCGAGCGCCCAGCGTCGCTGCAGGATCGCATCCGCGTGCAGCGCCTGCTGCATTCGATCCTTCACTGCCGGGTCGCTGCCCGAGAACTCGTCGAGTAACGCTTCCCACTCGCTGACTAGCGCCTGCACCGTGACGCCGTCGACGCCGTCGCCGGCCGCCATGGCGTTACGCATCTCTCCGGCGACACGCAGCCAGGCGCGCATCCGGTCGTCCGGCATGTTCAGGCGTTCGAGCGCGGCCGGCTCGAGATGCCGCGCCCACGCGGCGAGATTGCCGTGTCGCAACGCTCGCGTCAGATAGTCCATCGTCGCGGTATCGAGGCCGCTCTGCGCCTGCATGCGTGCCTGCAGGTCCGGCTGCGCGTGGTAGGCCAGCTTCATCTTGATCGCGAGACCGACGTCGCCGCCGACCCTGGAAAGCATCAGCTGCATCCAGCGATCCGCAAGCGCTTGCACGTGATCGCTCTGCACCGGCACGTCGCGCTGCATCGCCGTGCGCAGCTCGGACAGCAGCGAGCGCCATTGGTCTTTGTCTGCGTTGCTGTTCGCGAGCAACCGTTGCAGCTCGTCGGAAGAGCAGTACTGGTCGTACTGGGTGATGAGCTCGACCGCCGCGAGCCAGTCGCCCGCGACCGGCTCGTCGCCGCGCGTGAGCACGTCGCGAATCTGTGTCAGCCGCGCGCGCAGGGCCGTCGCCTTCTCGATGCGATCGTCCAGCTCGTCGAGCTGCTGCCCGATCATATCCGGCAGCGGCGCGCCGTCGTTCGCGAGCACCGCCGCGACCTCGTTGAGCGAGAGATTCAGGCGCTGCAGGGCCTGGATGCGATAGAGGCGCACGATGTCCGCCTGCGTGTACAGGCGATAGCCCGACTCGGAGCGCTGCGACGGTTCGAGCAGACCGATCGCGTGGTAGTGGTGCAGCGCGCGGACGGTGAGCCCGGTGAGCTTGGCGAGTTGCCCGACGGTGAACGACATGAGACCTCCGGTTCCGCGGGACTCTAGGCCCTGACGTACCGTCAGGGTCAAGTGCCGGCCTGCAGGGGTTCTACAGGTGCGACAGCACGCGCACGCCGCTGTCCATATGCCCGACCGGCACGACGACCACTTCCTCGCCAATGCGGTGGAACTCCAGGTCAATCGCCGCACCGTGCACCAGCAGACGGCGGATCGCGAGCGACTCGACGTCGATCGGCAGCATCGGTCGCGTCACGTGCACTTCCTGGCGCTCGCCGTCCACTTCGATGCCGAGGCACGCCTGCAGCAACATGAACACCGAGCCCGACGACCAGGCCTGCGGCAGGCAGGCGACTGGATAGGGCGCCGGGCCCTGGCCCGGGACGCGCGTAAAACCGCAGAGCAATTCCGGCAGTCGCATGCCGAACTGGTTCGCTGTCTCGAAAATGTCGTTGAGGATCTGCACGACGTTGCCCCGACCGCCGTAGCGTGAGATCCCGGCCGCACAGATCGAAGTGTCGTGGGGCCAGATCGAGCCGTTGTGATACGACATGGGGTTGTAGCGGGGCTCGCGCTCGGCGAGCGTGCGGATGCCCCAGCCGCTGGAGAACCGCGGCGACATCAGCTGTGCGGCCACGAGCGCCGCGCGCTCATCGCTCGGCACGCCGCAATAGAGGAGGTGGCCGGCGTTCGACGCGTACACTCGACAAGGCGTGCCGTCGCCGTCGATCGCGATCGCGTAATAGTGCATCTGCGGCACCCAGAAGCGTTCTTCGATCGCGATACGGAGCGCTTCCGCTTTGCGCAGCCATTCGGAGCCGCGCACTTCGTCGCCGCGCCGGGTCGCGAGCCTGGACATGCACTTGAGCGCCGCATACGCGTAACCCTGCACTTCCACGACTGCGAGCGGCCCCGTGGGGAAGCGGCCATCGTCGTGAAACATGGAGTCGTGGCTGTCTTTCCACGCCTGGTTGACCAGGCCGGTGTGCTCGCCGCGCGCGTAGTCGAGGAATCCGGTCGGGCTGGCGGCGAGCCGCTGCTCGATCCATTGCGTCGCTGCCACGAGCGCGTCCCAGATGCGCTCGACTAGTTCGCGATCGCCGGTGCGGCTTTCGTACGCGCCGGCGAGCATGACGAACAGCGGCGTCGTATCCACGCCACCGTAGTAGCAGCCGAACGGCACTTCCTGCAGTGCCGCCATCTCGCCGCGGCGCGTCTCGTGCATGATCTTGCCGGGCTGCGAATCACGGAACGCCGACTCCTCCGTCGCCTGCGTCGAGGCGAGAAAGCTCAGCACGCCGGCCGCGAGCTGCGGATTGAGCCACAGCGTCTGCAGCGCCGTGATGATCGCGTCGCGGCCGAACTGAGTCGCGAACCACGGGATGCCCGCGTAGGGATACGGTCCGGTCGGCAGCGAAGTGGTCAACAGCGCGAGATCTGCGTGCGAGCGGTCGATCCATTGATCGAACAGCCGCCCAGGAGTGCTGACAGAAGCGCCCTGGCTCAAGCGTGCCTGCATGTCGGCGGACAACTCGCCGGCGGCGGCGTGGAAGCGTTGCGTCGACGGTGCATCTTGCTCCTCCGCGCCGATCTCGATCGACAACTCGGCACGCTCGCCGCGTCGCAGCTGCAGCTTGAACTCCGCTTGCGTCGCCGAGATCGTCAGCGGCGCAAGCGAGAATGCGATGTAGGTGGTGCGCACCACAGCGTCGACACCGCGATAGGACAGCCGGACGATCTGGTTCGCAGTGCGTGCGGCTAGCATCTCGCCACGCGCCTTGCGCACGGTTCCCTGCACTTCGAAGATGTCGGCGAAATCCGCCGCGTAACTGAACAGCAGCGGCAGCTCCGCGTCGCGCTCGCCAAAGTTGGTGAGGCACAGCCGCTCGTACAAACGGCTGCGCCACAGCAGGCGGTTGCGCTCGATGTGGATCGCGCCCTGCGGGATCGCCAGTTCTCCGGGCGCCGCCAGCGGCCGGTTGGTGAGATGCGCGGTGAACAGCGTGTTGTCGCGATTGATCGCCGCGCCGAGCGGCGATGGCCGCCGGCCCGCGACGCTGAGCTCGAAGCGCGACAACACGCGCGTATCGTTCGTGAACAGCCCGTCGTCCTTGCCCTGAATGTCGCCGAGCGCGTCGGCGAGCAGGAATGTGTCACGGTCTTTGAGGGTGAAGCGCGGCAGCAGACCGCGCCGTTCGCCCGGTTCGTCGACGGAACTCATGTGCGTCCCTCGTCGAGGTCAGGACGCGCGCAGCAGCGGTCGGCTGGCTTGCAGGCGCCCGTACAGGTCGAGATAAGAGCGCGCCATCGTGCGAGCGGTGAAACGCTGCTCGAAGGCAGCTCGTACGGTGCGTCGGTCGATCCGCCCTATGGTACTCAACGCGGCGAGCGCTTCGTCTTCGGAATCTACGATGTAGCCGGTCAGGCCGTGCTCGACGACCTCGGGCACGGAGCCGCAGTTCCAGGCGATCACCGGCGTGCCGCAGGCCATCGCCTCGATCATCACCAGCCCGAATGGCTCCGGCCAGTCGATCGGGAACAGCAATGCGCGTGCGTTGCCGAGGAATTCGGACTTGCGCTCGTCGCCGATCTCGCCGATGTAGTCAATCAGCGGATGGTCGAGCAGCGGTGCGATGCGTGTCTCGAAGTATTCGCGGTCGACCGCGTCGACCTTCGCGGCGATCTTCAGCGGGATGCCCGCACGGCGCGCGATCGAAATCGCGACATCGGGGCGCTTCTCGGGTGAGATGCGCCCGATGAATGCAAGATATCCGGGCTGGGGTTGCGCGCGAAACGCGAAGCGCTCCAACGGCAGCCCGTGCGGGATGGTTGCCAGCCACTTGACGAACGGTAGCGGCGTGCGCTGGTGATCGGAGATCGAGACCAGGCCGAACTGTGGCCAATGACGGTACGCCGCTTCCAGGTCCGTCAGGTCCAGGCGCCCGTGCAGCGTCGTCACCGTCTTGTGCGCCTGGTGCTCGAAGACCGGGAAGTGCAGCAGGTCGATGTGGAAATGCAGGATGTCGAATTGCCAGGCGCGACGCCGGACCTCGTGCAGCATCGCGAGGTGCGCGGCCACGTCCGACTTGAGCGGCGCGGGGTCGAGGCGGATCGGGCGCTCGCGGACCGGGATCAGCTGGGCACTGGTGCGCGCATCGGCCGCTGCAAACAGCGTAACGTGGTGGCCGAGCTCCACCAGCGCGTCGCACAGGATTGCGACCACGCGCTCGGTGCCGCCATACAGCTTTGGTGGAACGGCTTCGGCGAGCGGCGCGATCTGGGCGATGTGCATGACGCTTGGGTCCTGCGCTCGTCGATACGTGAACGAGGGGCAGCGATATAACGCTCCGCTCTGCGAAAAAGTTCGAGCCGCACACTGTCAGCCGCTTCCGAATCGCTGGCGATACTCCCGAGGCGTCATGCCGACCTGGCGCGCGAACAGCTTGCGGAACGACGACACGTCCTCGTAGCCGCATTGCTCGACGATGCGATCGAGCGGCAGCTTCGAGCTTTCCAGCAGCTGCCTGGCGCGGGCGACACGTTGCGATTGCAAATAGCTCAAGGGAGACATCCCGAGGCTCGCCTTGAACTTGCGCGCCAGCGTGCGCTCGCTGACGGCAAGAGCCCGACACACACCGGCGAGCGCGAGCTGCTTGTTCGAATGCTGTCGCAGGTAGCGTGTCGCGCGCTCGATCTCGGAGCCTTGCTCGGGCGCCGTGTGCGGCACGAGAAACGGAGACTGCGAGCCGCGACGCCGCTCGACGAGCATGAGCCGTCCCGTTGCCGCCGCGAGCGGTTCGCCAGCGAGCTCCCGCACCAGTTCCAGTGCGAGATGCATGTAGGCCGCGCCCGCGGCCCCGGTCCAGCAATCGCGATCGCGCATGACCAGCCGGTCGGGGACCATCTCGACGTCCGGGAACGTCTGGCGGAACCAGTTCACCAGCCACCAGCAGGTCGTCGCGCGGCGGCCATTCAGCAGTCCCGCCTGAGCGAGCAGCACAGCGCCGCTGCACGAGCTCGCGAAGATCTTCGACCGGCGGGTCATTCGAACGATGAAGGCATTCTCGGCGCGCAGTCGCTGCGCCTGCTTCTCGAGATCCGCGAGCGACTCGCACCAGATCGGCGGGACGATCGACGCGTCATAGCGGCGGCGCATTGGATGCGCCGCGAACGTGACGCCGTGCGATCCGCGGACCGCGCGTCCCGATCCGCCGACGATGTGACAGTCGAATCGAGCCGTCGTACCGCCGCGGTCCGGCAGCGTGGCGCGCGCGTTGTTCGCGATCGCGAACAGCTCCAGCAGGCCGGCCGTGATCCAGGCCGAGCAACCGGGATAGCCGACGATCGCCACGCTGACTGTTTTCGCCATAACAGTGTCAAGTATGACACTGGCGGCGGAGGCGGCTGTAGGTCAGGCTTAACCCATGAGTGACCAGGAGTGCGGTGACCGCCGGCAATTCGTGCAGATGGGACTGGCGGGACTCGGCGCGGCCCTGACGAGCGGCAGCGCGCGAGCGCAGGATACGAAGCCGACGCAGCCGAGCTTCCTGTGCGTCTATCGGCCCGGCGCCAAGTGGCTGGCGGGCAAGCCGCTGTCCGAGCAGCCCTTGCGCGAGCACGGACGCTACATGCTCGACCTCTATCGCCGCGGGATCATGCGTCTCGCCGGCCGCTTCGCCGACGGCAGCGGCGGCGCGATGCTGTTCGGAGCAGACGACGCCGCCAGCGCGCAAGCGATCGTCGCCGCTGATCCGGCCGTGGTGGCGCAGACCTTCACCTACGAGCTGCGCCAGTGGGCGTTCGTGGACTGGGAAGCGCTCGCGCGACGCAATCCACGGTAGGTGTCGGGCTACTGCCAATAGAACGGCTGCGGTTTGCGCTGCCCGGACAGCTTCTCCGCCATCGTGCCGCCTTCATAGACGCGGCCGTTCTGCACCACGTACGCGATGTGATCGGTGACGCGAATGTTCTCGAGCGGATTGCCGTCGACGACGAGCAGGTCCGCGAGCTTGCCGCTCTCGATCGAGCCGAGGTCGTGCACCAGGCCCAGATGTCGCGCCGGGTCGATCGTCGCGGCCTGCAGCGCCTGCATCGGCGACATGCCGCCCGCGACGAAGCCCCAGATCTCCCAGTGCGAGCCGAGCCCTTCGCGCTGGCCGTGCGCGCCGGTGTTCACCAGCACGCCGAGCTCCAGCAACCGCCTGGCGTTCGCCGCGGAGTCGCGGATCGCCTGATAGTCGGTCTCCGGCGCCATCTGCCGGCGCACCGAGCGCGGCTGCAGGATGTGCGGCGGAACGTAGCGCGACAGGATCGGATGCTTCCAGATCTCGCCTTCCTGGTAGAAGAAGAACTCCGCGCCGGGGCCGCCGTACGTTACGACCAGCGTCGGCGTGTACGCGACGCCGGTCGGTTTCCAGAACTGCAGCACATCGTCATAGAAGCGCTCCGGCGGAACGTTGTGCTCGATGCTCGTATTGCCGTCGGCGACCATGCTCATGTCCATGTGGTAGAGCGAGCCGCCTTCGCACACGACCATCATGCCGGCCTCGCGCGCGGCGGTCGTGACCATCTGCCGTTGCTCGCGCCGCGGCTGGTTGTAGTTCTTGATCGAGATCGCGCCCTGCGCCTTGAGGCGCCGGATGTGATTGCGCGCGTCGTCCAGGTTGTCGATGCTCGCGAAGCCTTCGGAGTGCGCGCCGTACACGACGTCGCCAGTCGAAAACATGCGCGGCCCCATGATCAAACCCGCCCGCTGGTACTCCGACGCCGCGAAGATCTCGGTCGCGTTGTTCGACGGATCGTGAATCGTCGTGACGCCCAGGGAGAGATGCGCGAGCGCCGAGTAGTTCTGCTGCGGGACGATGTCGTTCACGCCCTGCGGCCCGTGCGCGTGCGCGTCGATGATGCCGGGCATGACCGTGCGGCCCGCCAGATCCAGCCGCTGCGCATCGGCCGGAATGTCGACCGCGCCGTTCGCGCCGACCCCGACGATGCGATTGTCCCGGATCACGATCGTGCCGTTCTCGATCACCTGCTGCGAATCGTTCATCGTGATGATGCGTGCGCCAGTGAGCGCGATGACGTCGTGCGGCTTATCCGCTGCACGTGTCATGCTCAGGTTCGCGACGACCTTGCCGTGCGTCTCGTCCGCAGTGCTGCCGCTGGCGAACAACTCGGCCATTTCCGCGCGATACAGCGACGGGCCGAGTGTCCATGAGAGCGTGTCGCCGTCGATCCAGTTGATGTAGGTGCCGCCGATGTCGGTGGCGCGCCGCTGCGGCAGCGCTTTCGTCTGCAGCGACAGGTCGAGCGTGCCGCCCGGCGGCATCGGCACTACGTAGATGTGATAGTTCTCGAGGAACGCGAGCCACTGGCCGCTCGGCGACACCTCCATGTTCGCCACGTAGCTCGAGCGGGCGTGCGTGTGGCGGTCCTGTCCGTTCGCGTCCACGCTGACGAGCTCGTGCGCCGGCTCGGTTTCCTTCGGTGGGCTCTTGTCCGACGTGAAGTAGATGCGGCCATCGTTGCCGACGAAGTGCGGGTCGCGGCCCTCATCGGTGAGGCGCACGGCCGCGCCGCCGTCGACAGCGATGCGATAGATACCAGGCTCGGCCGACCACAACGGCGAAGTCAACGTCCCGCCGGTCGAGCGCTCGACCACGATCGATTTCCCATCGGGACTGAAGCGCGGATGCAGGTAGTGGCTCGGCTGCTTCGACACTGCGCGCGAGCTGCCACCGCCTGCGCCGACTACATGAACCTCGCCGAGGCCGGCATCGGTCCAGTGCACGAAGACGATGCGCTTGCCGTCACGCGACCAGGAAGGGAACAGCTCGAAGGCGGCGGCTGCGTCGCGCGTGAGGCGCCGTGGCGCACCGTCGGCCACGTTCTTCACCCACAAGCGGCCGAACGATTCGAACACCACCTGCTTGCCGTCCGGAGAGACGCTCGCGAATCGCGCCATGCGCGACTGGATCTCGTCGGGTGCGACCGCGACGTCGACGCGCGGCGGCTTCATCGCGGTGCGCGTCTCCTTGACGTGGAACGGGATGTCGCTCACCGCGCCGGAAGCGACGTCGATGCGCTTGATGCCGCCGCCGGCCCAGAACACGACGCTCTTGCTGTCCGGCATCCAGTCCATGTTCGGATACAGTCCGTTGATGGCCCACGTCTCCTGCATGTCGCGATCGAGGTCCAGGTACAGCGAGCGCTCCTGGCCCGACACCAGATCCTTGACGAACAGTGCCGTCTCGAACGCGTTCGACGTGCGCACGCGATGCACGTACGCGAGCCAGCGGCCGTCGGGCGACGGCGTCGGACGGACCGCGCCGCCGGGCTCGCTCACGGCATCGTCGGTTTCGCCGGTGGCCAGCTCGTAACGACGAATGCTGAACACCGCCTTGTTCACGTCCTGCGCGTACTCGAAGGTGTTGCCCGGCGTGACGTTCTGGGTGAAATACAGGTATTTGCCGTCGGGCGAGAACACCGGCTCGCCGAGCTCTTTCTGGAATTCCTCGCCCGGACGTTTGACCAGCTGCACGCCGTCGCCGCCGTCGAGGCTGTACAGCCAGATCTCGCCGGTGCCGAGCGAGCGTCGCGTCGTGAAGTGCTTGCGGCCCGCGACATAGCGCCCGCTCGGATGCCACTCGGGATTGTTGAGCAGCCGGAAGCTCTCCTTGGAGATCTGGCGCGCGTTGCCGCCGTTCGCGTCCATGATCCAGAGATTGTCGCCGCCGCCGCGGTCGGAGGTGAACGCGATCCACTTGCCGTCGGGCGAGTAGCGCGGCTGCATGTCCCACGCCATGCCCGAGGCAAGCGCGCGTGCTTCGCCGCCTGCGATCGGCACATCGTAGATGTCGCCGAGCATGTCGAACGCGACCCGCTTGCCGTCCGGGCTCACATCCACGCTCATCCACGTGCCGCTGTGCGTGTCGATCGGGATGTCGCGGCGTTCGCCGGGCGGCGACGCCACGTCCCACGCCTTCTTGTCTTCTTCCTGGGCTGCAAAGGCAGCGGCAGCAGTGGCGGCGAGCAATGTGGCCACGACAAGCGAGCGAAGCTTCATGAGGATCCTTTCTGGTCGAGCATTTTCTGGATGGCGACCTCGCCCAGGGGCTGTCGCCCATGAACGCGCAGGCTCTGTGCCCACTCGCGCGCGAAGTCTCGTTGCAGATAAACATTGATGGCGGCGGTGACGCACATGGTGATCAGCGCGCCGAGCGCGGCGAGCGCCATGTCTTTGTGCGCGTCCCACTCGTCGCCTTGCGTGCCCAGGTATGCCGCGCCGAGATCGCCGCCCACGACGAGGGCAGCGCCCCACTCGATCAGCTCGTACAGCATCGAGGTCGACATCGTCAGGTCGAGCGGCAGGAAGTAGCCCCAGAAGCCGCGCACGTTCGCGACGCGCAGGAACACTTCGCGGATCGGATAGGCCAGCAGCAGGCCGTAGCTGAAGTGCACGACCCGGTCGTAGTTATTGCGTTGCCAGCCGAATACGTCGTTCAGCGAGTGGCCAGTCAGCTCCCGCCATGCGGCATCGTACGGCACTTCGGCGTAGGTGTAGTGGGCGCCGATCGTGTGCAGGCAGAAGAACACGAAGAGAGTCGTGTAGGAGACCTTGGAGAGCGGGAACGAGCGGTACGTGACGATCAGCAGCGTGACGCCCGCGAACAGCAGCGCATTTTCGAGAAACCAGTCGGAGCGGTCGAACGGATGGAACGCGAGCGCGACCCATAGCACCGCGAGAACTCCCGCAAGCGTCCGCAGATACACGTTGCGCGACAAGCTGTTGGCTCCCGACCCGACCCGGCCCGGGAGTCTATGTCATCCGCGGCCCGCGAAGCACCAGTGGCGTCAGATGTATACTGCCGCCACGCTGTTTGTGGGTCAGGCTTTCAGCCTGACGGGGCCGCATGAATTACGTCGAAGTCGCAATCCCGTTCTTCATCCTGGCGATGCTCGTCGAGTTCCTGTACGGCAAGCTCGTCAAGCGACAGACGTACCGCCTCGCGGACACCGTCAACAGTCTGCAGCTCGGTACGCTCAGCCGCCTGGTCGACGTGCTGCGGCTCGGCTTCTCCGCGGTGGTGTTCGGCGCGCTGGTGAAGTGGCTCGGCGTGCAGCAGTGGTCGATGGATGCAGCGTGGCAGTGGATCGCCGC
Organism: Steroidobacteraceae bacterium; assembly: GCA_035275585.1. Taxonomy (GTDB): domain Bacteria; phylum Pseudomonadota; class Gammaproteobacteria; order Steroidobacterales; family Steroidobacteraceae; genus Steroidobacter. The sequence continues at coordinate 15,428 of DATEML010000015.1, forward strand.
GTTCGTCGCCTACGACTTCTGCTACTACTGGAAGCATCGCTTCGGCCACGAGTGGCGGATCATGTGGGCCTCGCACATCGCCCATCACCAGAGCGAAGAGTTCAATCTCAGCACCGCGCTGCGCCAGACCGGCACCGACTACATCGGCTTCGTGTTCTACATTCCTCTGTACCTCGCCGGCGTGCCGGCCGCGGCGGTCGTCACCGTCGGCAGCCTCAATCTCATCTACCAGTTCTGGGTGCACACGGAGCACATCCGGCGCCTCGGGCCGCTCGAATGGATCTTCGTCACGCCGTCCAATCATCGCGTGCATCACGCGCGCAATCCCGAGTACATCGACCGCAACTACGGCGGCGTTTTCATTCTCTGGGACCGCTTGTTCGGCACGTTCCAGGACGAGCGCGCCGACGTGCCCTGCGTTTACGGCATCACGACGGGACTGAAGAGCTGGAATCCGCTGTGGGCAAACCTGCACTTCTGGTCCGACACCGCGAAGCTCGCGTGGCGCACGCGCAGCTGGCGCGACAAGCTGCGCATCTGGTTCAAGCCGCCCGCGTGGCAGCCGGCCGACCTGGATCCGCACCAGAAGGTCGATCCGAACTATCCCAGCCCGGCAAAAGTCGCGCCTTTTGACGGGCGTGTCGAAAGGGCCTCGGCCACTTTCGACCAGAATGAAAAGTTCGATCCGCCGGCGAACCGCTATGTGCGCGCGTACACATTCGTGCAGTACTGGGTGCTGACGTTCGCATCGCTGTGGCTGCTGCAAGTCGAGAAGACGCTGCCGCGTGCGTTCGTTCTGCTCGTGTTCGCGTGGATGTGCTACTCGCTGTTCGTGCAGGGCGTCGCGCTCGAAGGGCGCGGCTACGCACGTCGGCTGGAGTGGCTGCGCGTGGGGATCACGCTGGTACTGGCGGCGGTTGCGTACCTCGCATGGCCGCAGGCGCTCACGACCATTTCACTCGCGCTCGCCGGCTACGCTGCCGTCAGCGCTCTCGCATTCGTGCTCGGGGCACAAAAACATGACAACGATCGGAACGCCGCTCGCGCCTTCGGGTAATCGAGTAATGCTGCTGGGCTCGGGCGAGCTCGGCAAGGAAGTAGTGATCGAGCTGCAACGCTTCGGCTGCGAAGTCATCGCTGTCGATCGTTATCCGAATGCGCCGGCGATGCACGTCGCGCATCGCTCGCACGTGATCAACATGCTCGACGGCACTGCGCTGGCCGCGCTCATCGAGCGCGAGCGGCCGCAGCTGATCGTGCCGGAGATCGAAGCGATCGCGACGCCGACGTTGCTGGAACTGGAGAAGAAGGGCTTCACGGTGATTCCGACGGCGCGGGCCGCGCGCCTGACGATGGATCGCGAAGGCATCCGGCGCCTTGCGGCGGAGCAGCTCGGACTGAAGACGTCACCGTATCGCTTCGCGGACTCCATGGCCGAGTATCGCGACGCGATCGGCGAGTTGGGAATGCCGTGCGTCGTAAAGCCCGTGATGAGCTCGTCGGGCAAGGGTCAGAGCGTGGTGCGCACGCAGGCGGACATCGAGCATGCGTGGGAGTACGCGCAAGCGGGCGGGCGCGCCGGCAAGGGCCGCGTGATCGTCGAAGGATTCATCAAGTTCGACTACGAGATCACGCTGCTGACGGTGCGTCACGGCGGTCGCACGACGTACTGCGACGCGATCGGCCACCTGCAGATCGACGGCGACTATCGCGAGTCGTGGCAGCCGCAGCCGATGAGCGCGGCGGCGCTCGCCGAATCACAGCGCATCGCAAATGCAGTTACGACCGAGCTGGGCGGCAACGGCATCTTCGGCGTCGAGCTGTTCATCGCCGGCGACACGGTGTACTTCAGCGAAGTGTCGCCGCGGCCGCACGATACGGGACTCGTGACGTTGATCTCGCAGGATCTCTCGGAGTTCGCGCTGCACGCGCGCGCGATTCTCGGATTGCCGATCCCCGTCATCCGCCAGCGCGGCCCGGCGGCATCGTGCGCGCTGCTGGTCGATGGCAACTCGAACAACGTGCGCTTCGAGAATGTGGATCGCGCGCTGACGGAACCGGATACCGCGATTCGGCTGTTCGGCAAGCCCGAGGTGCGCGGCCATCGGCGCATGGGCGTGTCACTCGCGCTCGGCGGCACGATCGAGGAGGCGAGGGCGAAGGCGCGGAAGATGACCGCGACGATCCTTGCAGGCGTCAAGTGCGACTGAACTGATCAGTCCCGGATCCAGACGTCGTGTGCGTGCTGAGTGTCGAGATACTCACGCACTGCACAGATCTTGCCGTCCCTGAACTCCATGATGAAGTGATACTCCTGCCGATACAGGCGGCCGTTCTTCAGGTCGCCTGAAGAAGTCACTTCCAGTGCGACACGATCCCCTTCTGCGATTGAGGAGAGGACAGTCATGCGCAGCCCAGTGGAGAGATTGTCGAGCATGCGGCGGAACAGCCGGCCGATTCGTTCCTTGCTGTAGACGCCGGCCGTCGGGGTCAGCTCCTTCTTGCCGGGGATGCGCCAGGTTGCGTCGTCCGTCATCAGCGCCAGCACGCCGTCGATATCGCTGGCGGAGAACAGCTCAAAGAAGCGCTGTGCGATGACCCTGTTGCGTTCGGTGTCCATGATTGTCGTTGTAACCTTGCGGCGGCGGCAAACACAAGAATGCATGCGCACCATCCTTGGCACGCATGCACCGGGAGACTTCGCTTTTTCGACTCAGCGCGTCACTGCTGTGATGACGCCGTACACGCCGTCCTCTTCGTCGTTCGGTCCCGCCGCGTAGAACAGCTGGTTGGTTTTCTGGTTCAGGATGCCGTTGCCGAACTGCATGCCCCACAGGCCGTCGAGGCGCAGGCGCCGGTTGTCGCGGTCGCGCAGCGTGCCGAGGAATCTGCCGGTCAGCGGGCCGAAGGCGTTGATCGTGCCGTCGCCGAGATTGCCAACGAGCAGCGCGCCGCCGAACTTGCCGAAGCTCGCGGGCGCCAGCGCCAGGCCCCACGGCGCATTCAACACGCCGCGCGTCGCAACCCTTCGTAACAGGCGTCCTTCCGGATCGAACACGTTGACGAAGCCGAGGCCCTGGCCCTGCACTTCTTCGTCGCCTTCCGCGTTCTGCTTCGCATACGTCACGTAGATATCGCCGTTGATCGCCTGGATGCCGAAGGGCGAGAAGCGGCCGGGCAGGTGTCGATCGCGGAAGCCGCCCGGCGCGCTCACGGGCTTGAACGTCCCATCGAACACGTCGACGCGGCCCTGCAGGAAGTTTGCGGCGTAGAGCAAGTGAGTGGTGCCGTTGCCGCCCAGCGCGAGGCCGGTGTAGACGGATTCATCCCTGTCGTTCGGATCCTTCGGCACGAACACAGCGTGCGTTGCGTCGACGTTCGGCGCCCACCCGGCGAGGTTGCCTTGCTCGGTGGCGAAGATGAAGCGCGCCGGGCCCGACACTCCGCCCTTCGTGACGACGAAGTCGGTGCCGGCCGAGAACACGATGCCGGTGGGATTGCCCGGCGTGCCGTCGGGCCCTGGCACCTCGACGATCAAACGTGTCGGCTGCGGCGAGGGTTGACCGTTGCCGTCATACAGCACCGAGACGTTGCCGTCGGCAGAGTTCACCCATACGAAGCCCTGCGGATTGAAGGCAACACCCCAGCCGTTGATGAGATGCGGATCGGTGAAGTTCGCGGGCACGGCGCCGTTCGAGACCAGCGGTGTATTGCGATAGAACTGGTCGGGCCTGTTGTCGTCATGGTCGTGCCTGTCGTCCGCCAGGGCGCCGGCGGCGGCGACGCTTAGAATTGCGGACACGAGCGACGCACGCAGCAAGACAGATGCGGTGGTCATGTTCCTGCTCCTGGAAAAAACGAGAGTTCAGAAGTGCCAGGCGAGCTCGCGTTACTGTGCGCGAGTGAGTGACGGCGATGCGCGCGCCGGTTCTGCCGAGAGGTTACGTTTTTGACATCGTTGCCGTGTCATCGGCAAACCAGCGCATTCGATACGCGTTGATCGCCGTGCGGCCGAGGCGGCGCACCAGCCGGTTGTTGACGATCACGCCGACCGGCGCGCCGATGATCGGCACCAGCTGCGCAAGTTTTGCAAGGTCGATGTAGTCGCGATACTCCTGCTGGAAAGTGCGCCAGTCGAAGGCATCGAGCGACTCCGGCAACTGCTCGCTGTACGTTTTCCAGTCGTTGATCCTGCGATAGACGTCCAGGCGATGCGCATCGCCCGAGAACGCGAGCTGGAACACGTGCAGCAGGTAGATGCGCTCCTTGTAATCCTGCCCCGGGTAGCCGTACAGCGCGCCGATGTCGAACAGCAGCTTCAGCTTGATGCTCAGCAACAGCGGGAAGTCCGCGAGTCCGAGAAAGAATCCGCCCGCGCCGGTCACGCCGCCTTCGATTGCAGCCGTGCGGCTGTAGTTCTCGATCTTC
>DATEML010000016.1:0-8451 GCA_035275585.1 Steroidobacteraceae bacterium
GTCATCGTGTCGACGTCGAGGCTCTGCAGCGCGCTGACCGCAGGGTGGTCCCGCGGCGGCTCCGCAACTTCCAGCAACAGCTCCTGTTGCGGTCGCGGCTCGTGGGCCGCCGCCGAGCGACGTTCCAACTCTCGCAAGTAACGCCGCGCTGCGCTGATCACTTTCTGCGGCACGCCGGCGAGCGCGGCGACCTGCAGGCCATAGCTCTGGTTCGCCGGACCTTCCTTCACCGTGTGCAGGAAGATGAGCTTGTCACCGTGCTCGGTCGCATCGAGATGCACGTTCGCACAGCCTTCGAGCTCGGCGGCGAGCGACGTGAGCTCGAAATAGTGCGTCGCGAACAGCGTGAATGCGTGAGTGTTGCGGGCGAGATGCTGCGCGCACGCCCACGCCAGCGACAAGCCGTCGTAGGTGCTAGTGCCGCGACCGACCTCGTCCATCAGCACCAGGCTCTGCGCCGTGGCGTTGTTCAGGATGTTCGCGGCCTCGGTCATTTCCAGCATGAATGTCGAGCGGCCGCCCGCCAGATCGTCCGACGCGCCGATGCGCGTGAACACACGATCGATCGGACCGATGCGCGCCGCGTGCGCCGGCACGTAGCTGCCCATGCGCGCGAGGATCGCGATCAGCGCCGTCTGCCGCATGTAGGTCGACTTGCCGCCCATGTTAGGGCCCGTGATGACGAGGATGCGCCGCGCGTCGTGCAGTTGCAGATCGTTCGGCACGAAGGGTTGATCGATGAACTGCTCGACGACCGCGTGGCGGCCTTCGCTGATCTCGACGACCGGATCGTCGGTGAGCTCAGGGGCTGTGTAGCGCAGCGTCACGGCGCGCTCGGCGAGATTCGCGAGCACATCGAGTGCAGCCAGCGCCGCGGCGGTCGACTGCAACTCGGCGAGCCGGCCGATCAGCTGATCGAGCAGCTCGTCGTAGAGCTGTTTCTCGCGCGCCAGCGCGCGATCGCGGGCGCTCAACACCTTGTCCTCGAATTCCTTCAGCTCCGGCGTGATGTAGCGCTCGGAGTTCTTTACCGTCTGGCGGCGGTGATAGTCCGGCGGCACGCGGTCGGCGAGGCTGCGGTTGATCTCGATGTAGTAGCCCTGCACGCGGTTGTAGCCGAGCCGCAGATTCGCGATGCCGCTGCGCTGGCGCTCGCGCGCTTCCAGGTCGAGCAGGTATTGATCGCTGTGCTCGCTGATGCGCTTCAGCTCGTCGAGCTCGGCATCGTAGCCGACCGCGATGACGCCGCCCTCGCGCAGGATCGGCGGCGGCTGCTCGACGATTGCGCGTGCCAGCAGTGCATGAACATCTGGATAGGTGCCTGCGCGTGTGGCGAGGTCCTGCAGCGCCGGCGAATCGATGCCTGCAAGCAGGCGCTGCAGCTCCGGCAGACGCGCCAGCGCTTCACGCAATTGCGCGAGGTCGCGAGGGCGCGCCGTCTTCAGCGCGATGCGCCCAAGGCCGCGTTCGACGTCGCCTACATGTGCGAGCACGTCATGCACGTCGCCGTGCAGTGCCTTGTCGATCAAAGCGCCGATAGCCTGCAGGCGCAGCTCGACCGGACGGCGATCGCGCAGCGGCCGGTGCAGCCACCGGCGTAGCTCGCGTCCACCCATCGCCGTTGCGGTTCGATCCAGAACGGCGGCGAGCGTGCAATCCGGGCGATCCGCGAGGCTCGTGGAGAGCTCGAGGTTGCGGCGCGTAGCGGCATCGAGCAGCACGGCTTCGCCCCTTTCCTCCGTACGCAGAGAGCGCAAGTGCGGCAACGAGGCCTTCTGCGTATCGCGTACATATTGCAAGAGGCAGCCCGCGGCCGAGATCGCCAGGGCGCGATCGGCGCAGCCGAAGCCGGCCAGGTCGCGCGTCTGGAATTGCTCACACAGCGAGCGGGTCGCGGTTTGCAGGTCGAAGTGCCAGGGCGGCCGCTCGCGGATGAATGTCGTGACGCCCGCCGGCTGCGAATGTTCGGGAACGAGCAGCTCGGCAGGGCGCAGGCGCTCGATCTCGCTCGTCAGCGCTTCGCTCCCCTCGGCTTCGAGCACGCTGAAGCGGCCGCTCGACAGCTCGAGCCACGCGAGGCCGAAGCGCTCGCCGTCGCGAAACAGCGCTGCGAGCAGCGTATCGCGGCGCTCTTCGAGGAACGCCTCATCGGTGACCGTGCCGGGCGTGACGACGCGGACGACCTGGCGCTCGACCGGGCCCTTCGCTTTCGCGGGGTCGCCGATCTGCTCGCAGATCGCGACCGATTCGCCGCGTCGCACGAGCTTTGCCAGATAGCCTTCGACGCTGTGGAACGGCACGCCCGCCATCGGAATCGGCTGGCCGGCCGACTGGCCGCGCGCTGTCAGCGTGATGTCGAGCAGGCGCGCGGCGCGCTTCGCGTCATCGTAGAACAGCTCGTAGAAATCCCCCATGCGATAGAACAGCAGCACGTCCGGGTACTGCGCCTTGAGGCGCAGATACTGTTGCATCACGGGGGTATGGGTTTCGAGCGCGGCGGCCATGAACAATTGTGCCTGCGCGGGTCCGCAACTGCCCAGCTTGACGTGAGCCGCGCGCAAGCCTAAAGCGTGGTCCCATGACGAAAGACTCGACGCGAGATCCGACCAGCGACTCCGAGCTGCTGCGCCAGGCGACGAAAGTCGGCGCATTGCTGCTCGACGGCGAGCGCCGACTCGTGACTGCGGAGTCCTGCACCGGCGGCTGGATCGCCAAGGTGCTGACCGACGCGCCCGGCAGCTCGAACTGGTTTCTCGGCGGTGTGGTCGCTTACAGCAATACTCTCAAGCAGTCTCTGCTCGGCGTGCTGCATCCGACGCTCGCTGCTCACGGCGCCGTCAGCGAGGCGACCGTGCGCGAGATGGCAGTCGGCGCGCTCGAAACGCTCGGCGGTCAGCTTGCCGTCGCCGTGACGGGTATCGCCGGACCGGACGGCGCGCAACCCGGCAAACCGGTCGGCACCGTGTGGTTCGGCTGGGCGTGGCGCGACGGCGATGAAATCGAGACGCGCGTGGCGCTGGAAACCTTTGCCGGCGATCGCGAAGCGGTCCGGCGCCAGACGGTCGCGCGCGCGCTCGACGAGATCCTGCGACTGGAAGTGTGACCAAGAACCGCCGCCTATTTTTCGCGCTATGGCCCACTGATGCCGTCCGCGAGCAGTTGGCCGCCGCCGCGGAGTCGCACGCGGCCCTTGGGCGCGCGATCGCCGCCCGCAATCTGCACGTCACGCTCATTTTCCTCGGCGCCGTCGCGGCAGAGCGCGTTGCTCACGTGCTCGAAGCTGCGCAGTCGACGCAGAAGCTGACACTCGGTGTCAACTTTTTGCTGCATCTTGACGCGGTCGAGTTCTGGCGACGCTCGAGCCTGATCTGCCTGACAGCGGGGCACGTGCCGCCGGAGCTGCCGACGATCGTCGAGCGGCTGCGCGCCGGCTTGCGGGAGCGCGGGTTCGAGTTGCGCGCGCACGAGACGTTTCGTCCGCACGTGACGCTGGTTCGCGACGTCGCTCGCGCGTCGACGGGCGCCGCGTCCGTGCAGTGGCCGGTTGATTCGTTCGCGCTGGTCGAATCGAAGGTCGGGCAGCGCGGCTCCGAGTACACCGTGCTCGAAGCGTGGCGCCTGAGCTGAAGAAAAAAACCGCGCAATGATTGAATTACTGTGTAAATGTACAGATAATCGGGTCTTGCCAGGCATTCGTCCGTTTCATACTGAACACCTCGCCCCAACCACTCATCTCAAGGTCGCCACGATGGAAGAAAACCGCAAGAAGGCGCTCGCCGCCGCGCTCGGGCAGATCGAAAAGCAATTCGGCAAAGGCTCGGTCATGCGCCTGGGCGACGCCGGCGACAACTACGACGTCGAATCAGTGTCGACCGGCTCGCTCGGGCTGGACATCGCGCTCGGCATCGGCGGGTTGCCGCGCGGCCGCGTCGTCGAGATCTACGGCCCGGAGTCCTCGGGCAAAACCACGCTCACCTTGCAGGTCATCGCCGAGGCGCAGCGCGTCGGCGGCACCGCCGCGTTCGTGGATGCCGAGCACGCGCTCGATCCGGTCTACGCCGCGAAGCTCGGCGTGAACGTGCAGGAATTGCTGGTCTCGCAGCCGGACACCGGCGAGCAGGCGCTGGAAATCACGGACATGCTGGTGCGCTCCGGCGCGGTCGACATCGTGGTCGTCGACTCGGTCGCGGCGCTGACGCCGAAGGCGGAAATCGAAGGCGAGATGGGCGACGCGCACGTCGGCCTGCAGGCGCGCCTCATGTCGCAGGCGCTGCGCAAGCTCACCGGCAACATCAAGCGCTCGAATACCATCGTCATCTTCATCAACCAGATCCGCATGAAGATCGGCGTGATGTTCGGCAACCCGGAGACCACCACCGGCGGCAACGCGCTCAAGTTCTACGCCTCGGTGCGCCTGGACATCCGCCGCATCGGCGCGCTGAAGAACGGCGAGGAAGTCATCGGCAACCAGACCCGCGTCAAGGTCGTGAAGAACAAAGTGGCGCCCCCGTTCCGTGAAGCGGAGTTCGAGATCCTGTACGGCGCCGGCATTTCCCGTAACGGCGAGGTCATCGACATCGGCGTGGCGCAGGGGTTCGTCGAGAAGTCCGGCTCCTGGTTCAGTTACAACGGCGAGCGCATCGGCCAGGGCAAGGAGAACGCGCGCACCTTCCTCGATCAGCATCCGGATATCGCCCAGGAGATCGAGGGCAGGATCCGCGAGAAGCTGTTGCCCGCGAAGAAGGGTGAGGCAGTGAAGGGTGAGGCCGTGAAGGGTGAGGCGACCGTTTAGTCCAGCGAACGCCGCCGGCAGCGACGCCAAGGGCGTCGAGGCAGCCGCCGTGCGGCTGCTGGCCCGGCGCGAGCATTCGGTCGAGGAGCTGCGGCGCAAGCTCGTCACCAAGGGCTATCCGGCCGAGACGATCGAACCCGTGATCCAGAAGCTGGCCGGCAAGCGGCTGGTCAGCGACGAGCGCTTCACTTCCGGCTTCGTGCATCACCATGCGAAGCGTGGCCAGGGCCCGGTCCGGATCCGGGCCGAACTGCGGCAGCAGGGCATTGCCGATTCGCAGGCCGAAGAAGCGCTGCGCAGTGCCGAGGTCGACTGGGTGCAGCTGGCCCGGGAAGTCCGCCGCCGCAAGTTCGGGGCGAGCCCGCCGCGCAGTCCGGGCGAGCGTGCAAAGCAGGCGCGCTTCCTTCAATATCGGGGTTTCGATGCCGAGCAGCTCCGTGCCGCTTTTCGCGAGGAATCAAGCGAGGCGGACGGCGCGCCGGACATAACCCCAGAATAAGTTTGAGGCTGAATGACCACAGCAAAGCGCCTGCCAAGCGCCGAACTGCGCGCGCTATTTCTGAAGTTCTTCCGCGAGCGCGGGCATCAGATCGTGCCCTCGAGCTCGCTCGTGCCCGGCAACGATCCGACGCTGCTGTTCACGAACGCCGGCATGGTGCAGTTCAAGGACGTCTTCCTGGGCAAGGACAAGCGTCCGTACGCGCGGGCCGTGAGCTCGCAGCGCTGCGTGCGCGCCGGCGGCAAGCACAACGACCTGGAGAACGTCGGCTACACCGCGCGGCACCACACGTTCTTCGAGATGCTCGGCAACTTCAGCTTCGGCGACTATTTCAAGCGCGACGCGATCCGCTTCGCCTGGGATTTCGTGACCGGCAAGGACTGGCTGGGGATCGACCCGCAGCGCCTCATGGCGACCGTTTACCACACGGACCAGGAAGCGTTCGATGTCTGGCACAAGGACATCGGCCTGCCCCAGGACCGCATCGTGCGGATCGGCGACAAGCCGGGCGGCGGCTCCGACAACTTCTGGCAGATGGGCGAGACCGGCCCGTGCGGCCCCTGCAGCGAGATCTTCTACGACCACGGCGCGCACATTCCGGGCGGCCCCCCGGGCTCGCCGGACGAGGACGGCGACCGCTGGATCGAGATCTGGAACCTGGTGTTCATGCAGTTCGATCGCTCGGCCGAAGGGGTGCTGACGCCGCTGCCGAAGCCCTCGGTCGATACGGGCATGGGCCTGGAGCGCACCGCGGCCGTAATGCAGGGCGTGCACTCGAACTACGAGATCGACCTGTTCGTCCACCTGATCAAGGCGGCGGCCGCGGCGACGCACACCGAGGACCTCAGCTCGAAGTCACTGCGCGTCATCGCGGATCACATTCGGGCGTGCGCGTTCCTGGTGGCGGACGGCGTGATTCCCTCGAACGAGGGCCGCGGCTACGTGCTGCGGCGGATCATCCGGCGCGCGATCCGTCATGGCTACATGCTCGGGCAGAACCAGCCGTTCTTCTACACGCTGGTCGCCGCGCTCGAAAAAGAGATGGGCGAGGCCTACCCGGAGCTGAAGACGCAGCGTGCGCAGATCGAGCGCGTGCTGAAGCAGGAAGAAGAGCGGTTCGCCGAGACCTTGTCGCAGGGCATGGCGCTGCTCGACCAGGCGATCGGTTCGTTGCGCTCGAAGCAGATTCCGGGCGAGACCGTCTTCAAGCTGTACGACACGTTCGGGTTCCCGGTCGATCTCACCGCGGACATCGCACGCGAGCGTGGGCTGACGATCGACCAGCCCGGCTTCGATGTGGCGATGGAGGCGCAGCGCGAGCGCGGTCGCGCCGCCAGCAAGTTCGGCGTAGACCTTGCAACAGGCGTCGCCATCGAAGGCAAGACCGACTTCAGCGGCTACCAGCACCTGTCGGACACCGGCAAGGTCGTCGCGCTGCTCAGGGGTAAGGAGCGTATCGAGACTCTGGGGGCCGGCGCCGAGGGCCAGGTGATCCTCGATCACACGCCTTTTTATGCGGAGAGCGGCGGCCAGGTCGGCGACTCCGGCGTGCTCGTCAACGGCGCCGCCGAGTTCCAGGTGGTCGACACGCAGAAGCTCGGCGGCGCGTATGCCCACCTCGGGCGGCTGACGCGCGGGCAGATCAAGGTCGGCGATCGTCTCGAAGCGCGCGTCGACGCGGTCCGGCGCCGCGCGATCATGCTCAATCACTCCGCCACGCATCTGTTACACGCCGCTTTGCGCAAAGTGCTCGGCACGCACGTCACGCAAAAGGGCTCGCTGGTCGCGCCCGACCGCCTGCGCTTCGATTTCTCGCACTTCGCGCCGCTGACCGCCCAGGAGCTGCATGACATCGAGCGGCTCGTGAACGAGGAGATTCGCGGCAATGCGGCAGCGGAAACCCGGCTGATGCCGTACGAGGCCGCGGTCGCGTCCGGGGCGATGGCGCTGTTCGGTGAAAAGTATGACGACGAAGTGCGCGTGCTGCGCATCGGTGACTTCTCAACGGAGCTGTGCGGCGGCACGCACGTCGCTCGCGCCGGTGATATTGGCCTGTTCAAGGTCGTCAGCGAAGGCGGCATCGCCGCCGGTGTGCGGCGCATCGAGGCTTTGACGGGGCAGGGCGCGCTCGATTGGGTCGTGCAGACCGAGCAGTCGTTGCGCGACGTCGCCGCGCTCATCAAGGCCGGCCGCGAGGACGTCGAGGACAAGGTCAGGCAGCTGGTCGAGCGCAGTCGCAAGCTCGAGCGCGAGGTCGCAGGCCTGAAGTCGAAGCTCGCGACCGGGCAGGGCGGCGATCTGGCGAGTACCGCGGTCGAGATCGCGGGCGTCAAAGTCGTCGCGACGCGCGTCGACGGCGCCGACGCACCGGCGTTGCGCGACGCCGTGGACCAGCTGAAAGGCAAGCTGCGCTCGGCGGCGATCGTGCTGGCTTCGGTCCAGGAGCCGGACAAAGTCGTGCTGATCGCGGGCGTTACGCAGGACCAGATTGCGAAAATGAAAGCCGGCGACCTGGTGAACGTGGTCGCGCAAAAAGTCGGTGGCCGCGGCGGCGGACGCCCCGACATGGCGCAAGCCGGCGGCAACGATCCGACGAAGCTCGACGAGGCACTCGCCGCGGTCGCCCCGTGGGTCGAAGCCCGGCTGCTAGGCCAGTCGACCTAAGCCGAAAGTTACCAAGTCAGTGTAACGTGGTGTGAATTCCGACGCGCACGGCGGCGCTGTGCGCTTTACTGACTTGCATAATGCGACGGACGACACGCACACTCGCCCCGTCGCTCGGTTATGTATACACCCCGCTTGAGAAAGAAAACGGCTCAGGAGAAGTCCGGTCGCACGCGCGATTCGCAGGTGCGAACATAGTTGGAAAAATTTTGTCTCTCTTGTGAGGGTGACCGCGGCTTTTCAGGGAAATCCCGATCCCCATTACAGATCTAGGTAACCTACTCTCGAATTGGATGACTCGTGCAAGCAAGCTGTGGGAGGGCAGTGATTCCATTGCCGGCGAGCCGCACGGAGTTCATTCAGCTGACAGGCAAGGAGCGAACCATGTTGATTCTGACAAGGCGCGTCGGTGAGACCGTGATGATAGGCAACGACATCACAGTGACCGTCCTCGGCGTCAAAGGCAACCAAGTCCGTGTCGGCGTCAACGCGCCGA
>DATEML010000017.1:0-2156 GCA_035275585.1 Steroidobacteraceae bacterium
TGCGTGATCACGACGGCAGCCAGGTAGAGCGAAACGACGGGCACGAACCACTGGCGCAGCTGCCGGCGGCGCAGGTCCAGATCGCCGGCCATTCCGAAGTACACCATCAGAGGTGCGAGACACGCGAAGGCAAGACTCGACGCCGCGAATGCAACGCCGAGCATTCGCACTGCGGTCTCGGAGCTGCCGGCCGGAAGCTGCGATTGATAGAGCACGCCCGCAATACCCATCGCGCCGAGACAAATCATGTCGCTCGTTCGCAGCGTCGCTCGATCGGAGAACAGCAGGCGTGCGCAGATCCAGAACCACACCGGATGCGTCGAACACAGCGCCGTGAGCGGATAGATGAACGCGCCGAAGATCCGGTCTGCACCAGGCATCGACGTGAGCAGGAAGGCCGCGACGCTGACCGCGAGCCACGCGACGGACTGCGTTCGGTGCGTGCGCTCACGTGCGCGCAGCACGCTCAGTGCGACGAGCGCGAGAAGCGCCACACCGATTACGCGAAGGATGAGCTCGACGGCGGACACGGCGGTATTCTACGCCCACCATGACTCTCACCTTCAGTCGCCGGCTGGCCCTGGTCTACGGCGCATGGCGCACCGCCAAAGACATCGAGACCGGTCGGCCCTGGCTCGCTGCCGCTTGGGGTCTCACCTGCGGTATGGCTCAAGGTAGCCGGATTCCTGCTGGCGATTCTTGCCCTGGCCGGCAGCTTGCGGCACGCTCGCGTGGTGTAGGTCGGGCATTGGCCCGACTCTGGCCGCGGAGGAATACAACATGTCCGACACGCCTCTCTCCAGAATCGACGCAGATCCCGAGGGCCAGCGCCTGCCCATCAAGCTCGACTCGACCTCGAACGGCGAGTTCGCGCCGGTGCCTCTGGACTCATCGCTCAATCATGCGAACGCGCTCGCCTTCGACTGGGCGCAGGGCTTCGCGCGCCGGCTGAACCAGAGCCGCCGCAACTTCCTGATGTCGGCGTGTGGCGCTGCTTCTACCCTGCTCGCGTTCAATGCCGCGCACGCGCGCGCTGGTCGCGACGGCGGGTTCTTCCAGATTTCGCAAGAGGCCGCACTCGAGCCGCAGCTTGCGGCGGCGGAGCTGGGCAAGAAGGAATTCATCTTCGACGTGCAGGGTCACTTCGTGAATCCGACCGGCGCGTGGACCCGCGCCCTGCCGGCGGATGCGAAGCCGCTCGCGATGATGCCGAACGCGCAGTGCGAGCTGTCGAAGACTCCCGGCGAGCGCAGCTATCTGAAGTGCCTGAGCGGCGATGAGTTCGTCAAGGATGTATTCCTCGACTCCGACACCGACATCATGGTGCTGAGCTTCGTGCCCTCGACTCGCGAAGGCGAGCCGCTGACGATCGAGGAAGCGCTCGCGACGCAGGACATCGTCGAGAAGATGGAAGGCACGAAGCGCCTGCTGCTGCACGGCCGCGTCAATCCGAATCAGAAAGGCGACGTCGAGGACATGGAGCGCCTCGCCAAGCTCGGCATCGTCGCGTTCAAGACCTATACGCAGTGGGGCCCGGACGGTAAGGGCTTCTTCATGACGGACGACGTCGGCATCGCGTTCGTCGAGCGCGCGCGCAAGGTCGGCGTGCACAACATCGCGATCCACAAGGGCCTGGCGTTCGGCCCGAAGAGCTACGAGCACTCGACTTCGCGCGACATCGGTCCGATCGCGAAGCGCTTCCCGGACATGAACTTCCTCATCTATCACTCGGGCTACGTCGTCGAGAAGGACGAGGGCCCGTACGATCCGAAGCGCACCGACGGCATCGATGCGCTGATCACCTCAGTGCTGCAGGCCGGCGTCAAGCCGAACAGCAACGTCTATGCCGAGCTCGGCTCGACCTGGCGTTTCCTGTCGATGCGCGACCCGACGGCGGCCGCGCACGCGATGGGCAAGCTGTTCAAGTACATCGGCGAGGACAACGTGCTGTGGGGCACGGACTCGATCTGGTACGGCTCGCCGCAGGATCAGATCCAGGCGTTCCGTACTTTCCAGATCGCCGAGAACCTGCGCGAGAAGCACGGCTATCCCACGATCACGCCGGCGCTGCGCGCCAAGGTGTTCGGTCTCAATGCCGCGAAGCCCTATCGCCTCAAGCCCTCGGACATTCGCCGCGAGACCGACGGCGATGCCGT
>DATEML010000018.1:0-8678 GCA_035275585.1 Steroidobacteraceae bacterium
CCAGCTGCACCTCAACGACGATGCCCAGCACCGGAGCCTCGTCCTCCAGTATCACGACCAGATCCGCCTGATACTGGACCGGATCGATCTCGCTCAGCTCGGCAGAGCCGATGCGCGCCTTGGCATACGGCGGGGGTTCGGCGTGCAGCACCTCGCGCAACAGTTCCGCCGCAAGCTGTGGTCGGTTCTGAAAGAGCAGGAGTAGCACTTCGTGCTGGTGCGATGGCATGCACGCAGCGTAGTGCGTGGACGCCGGCCGGCTGTGCCAAGTAACTGCGCGATTTGTACGGAAATCATCCCTTCAGAAACGGTACCAGCATCGGGACGCGCTTGCGATACCGCGCATACTCCGGATGCTCCGCGACGAGGTCGTGCTCTTCGAGCTGGATCGCAATCAGGATGTAGATCGTCGTCGCGATCGCGAACACGAGGTGCGTGAGCGTCATCGTCGGGGCCGACCAGAACGCGAGCAGCAAGCCGACGTAGAGCGGGTGCCGCACGATGCGGTACAGCCACGGTGAGCCGAACGACACCGGTGTGTACGGCCGGCGGCGCAGCTGCAACCACACCTGCCGCAGGCCGAACAAGTCGAAATGATTGATCAGGAACGATGACAGGAACACCAGCGCCCAGCCGAGCGCATACAGGCCATAGAGCACGACCTGCCCGATGGGCGATTGCACGCTCCATACGACACCGCCGATCGGTTCCCAGTACCTGTACAGCACGATCAAGGCAACGCTCGCGAACAATATATATGTGCTGCGCTCGGCCTCCTTGGGGATGATCCGCGTCCACCAGCGCTTGAACGCCGGCCGCGCCATCACGCTGTGCTGA
The DNA here is from genome assembly GCA_035275585.1 of Steroidobacteraceae bacterium. Lineage (GTDB taxonomy): Bacteria > Pseudomonadota > Gammaproteobacteria > Steroidobacterales > Steroidobacteraceae > Steroidobacter. Next base: position 838 of record DATEML010000018.1, read on the forward strand.
ATCGCGAACAGCGCGAGCAGAACGACGTCGGTCAGCAGGGCAATGCCAAGCCCGACCTCGCGCGCAGAGTCGATCGACTTCGGCACCCACAGGTTGCCGACGAATCCGATCGCATAAAGCAGTGTCACGAGGGCGATGGCATAGCACGCAACGCCATAGAAGAAGATCAGCCAGCGCTTCATGGGCACTCCCAAGGTCGGTTTTCGTCTCCCTTGTGAGAGGAATCGAAAATCGCAATCGGAACCCGACAGGCGTTACGGCGTTCCTGCGGCATGAGTCGATTGGTTGCTCTCGCCGCAACGGCCGCATCCTGTCTTACGCTACCAGGGTGCGCAACGCACGCTCCTCCATCGGGTCTCATCGTCTCGAACGTGACCGTGATTTCACCCGAGCGTGCACAGCCGATGGAGCACGCCTACGTGCGCATCCTCGACGGGCGTATTGCGGAGTTGAGCCAGCATCCCTTGCGCGGCGAGACGACGATCGATGGGACGGGCCGCTACCTCATTCCCGGCCTCATCGACAGTCACGTGCATACGGGCTCGGTCAACGGCATGACCCCGCAACAGGAAGCGGCGCATCCTGATATCGCCGCCGCCGCGCGCGAGCAGATCCCGCGAAGCTACCTGTACTTTGGATTTACCACGCTGATCGATCTGGACGGCTTTCCCGAGGCAATAGCGAAATTCAAAGCCTACGAGATACGTCCCGACATCTACTTCTGCGGCGGAGCGCCGGTCGTCGACGGATATCCCACGAATTGGGACCCGAAGCCACAGCGCTATCAACGCCCGTACTTGATCGTACAGCCAGGCGAGGAGTCGACAGCGCCGGAGGGCGTTGATCCCGCCGCCCACACTCCGGAGGCCGTCGTCAACCGCATGAAGTCTGACGGCGCCTACTGCGTCAAAACGTTCTACGACGAGCGCAACTTCGGCGGGACCGACAAGATAGCCGTACCCCACGTCGATACGGTCCGGGCCTTGGTCAAGGCTGCGCATGAGGCGCACATGCTCGTGTTCATTCACGCTGTCAGCACTGAGTCGCAGGAGTTCGCGGTGGAGACGGGAGTCGACGTCATCGCGCATGGACTCTGGTATTGGAACGGCGAGACCGAGGCCACCGAGCTCACACCGCGCGTTCGCAAGGTTCTCGATCAGATCATCGAGAAGGGGATGGGTTGGCAGCCGACGATGCAGGTCGGGTACGGATTTCGGGATCTGTTCGACCCTCAGTACCTTTCGAATCCGCTGATGAGCGACGCTTTGCCTGCTGCGCTCATCGAGTGGTATCGCACGACGGAAGGCCAGCAATTTCACAAACAGGTCGGCCGTTCTTTCCTGCCGGAATCAGTCGCTGCGAGCGACGCGAACGCTCAGTGGGATTGGATACGTGCCTTCTACGAGAAGAGCCTCGCACCGCAGACGGCTACGACAAGGTACATGGCGATGCATGACGGCAAGCTGCTGTTCGGCACTGACACGCCCAGCTCACCTCTCTATTCCAATCCGCCTGGCCTGAACGGGCGGATGGAGATGAACGACTTGATCGCCGCAGGCGTCTCGCGAGAAAAGTTGTTTCGTGCCCTGACGATCGACAACGCACGCGCACTACGATTGGACGACCGCATCGGCACAGTGGAGCCCGGAAAGGACGCCAACTTGCTCCTGCTGCGCGCCGATCCGCTGCAGAGCGTCGAGGCGTACGACACGATCGAGACCGTGTTCCTGCACGGACAGCCGATTCCACGCGCCGCGCTGTCAGCGCGAAAAATATCTGCCGCTTCCAATTCGAACCTGTAGGGAATCGGCGACGCTGTCCTTTTGGGCGATCCGGGCTAGGCTCCGGCCGTGGCATCCTGACGCTGAAGAATCAACTCGAAGTGGTAGGAAGCAGTGCCGCAGCAGTTCGACCTGCCTTTGCTGCTGGCTGGGCCAATTGTCCGGCGCGTGGAGCCTACGCTCGCCTCCGTGTGGGTCGCGCTCAGCGAACCGGCGACCGTCACGCTCAAGATCTGGGAAGGCCGCGTCAGTACGGGCAGCGGTAACGTTCTCAACGTCAGCGACCCCACACCAACGTTGCGTGTCGGTGACGAGCTGCACGTTGCGCTGCCGCTCATCAAGATCCTGCCGACCTCGCCACGTCTGCTCGAGCCCGGCAAGATCTACTCCTACGATCTCGAAATCAAAGCCGGCAACACGACCCACACACTGCAGTCGCTCGGCCTGCTGAGCACGGGCACGTTCGAAGGGCGGCATGTCGAAGCGCTCGGCTTCGAGGAGAACGCGCTGCCGGGCTTTGCGCTGCCGCCCGCCGAGATCACCGACCTGCGCGTCATCTTCGGCTCCTGCCGCCGCGTCGAGAACGACCATCTCGACGCAATGGTGTGGATCGACGACCTCATGCGCGAGAAGCCGGACGAGAACCCGTACTCCTACAAGGATGCGAACAAGCGTCCGCACCAGCTGTTCCTCGGCGGCGACCAGATCTACGCGGACGACGTCGGCGCCTGCCACATGCACATGCTCATCGATCTGAGCAAGCGACTCATCGGAGCACATCCTCCGGACGCGCTGGAGACCGTGGGCAAAGCGCGCGAGCTCCTGCCGGTCGGCAGCATCCGCAAGCGCGAGCGCAACGATGAGCCGCAGAAGTTCGAGAACTACGGCGCCGAGATCAAGCTTGGCGCAGCACCGGCGAGCGACTTCCTGCTGCCGGCGGATCACCCGTGGTTCCCGGCGGGGCGTCGCTACCTGCAGTCCGTCGTCGATGCGCAGATGACTTCCACCGACGGCACGAGCCACCTGCTCGCCTTCGGCGAGTTTGCGGCGATGTATCTCTCCGTGTGGAGCAACGCGGTGTGGACGCCGCATCGAGATCCGTTCGAGGCGGAGTTCCTCGACCTGCCGACGAAGGCCGACGTGATCGAGCTGGCGAAGTGGCCCGACGCGATCTCGACCTACGTCGGCCGACCGCTGAACGTCGAGGAAACCCGCACCGACTCGCCGTTCCGTGATGAACACTACCTGGGCTACAAGGGCAGCAATTTCGCGAAGAAGCTCGAGGAGCGGCTGACGGACCTGCGCAAGGAGCGCCGGCGCCTCACGTTGTTCCACGACGGCCTCGCGAAAGTGCGTCGCGTGCTCGCGAACATCCCGACCTACATGATGTTCGACGATCACGACTTCACGGACGACTGGAACCTCAATCCACTGTGGTACGACCGCGTGTACACCACGGATCTGGGCGTCACGGCGGCTCGCAACGCACTCGCCAGCTATGTCGTGTTCCAGGATTGGGGCAACGATCCCATCCGCTACGAGAAGCAGGACGACTACAAGGAGCTGCTCAGACGGATCACCGAGCTGTTCCCAACGACAGAGCCGGGACCGTTTGCGGACGCGGCGAAGCGCCTCGATACGCTGTTCGGCTTCAAGGAGCCGGTGCAGTCGGATCCGGTCACGGGCAGATTCCCGGCCCGCAATCCGATCATCAAGTGGCATTACTCGGTGCCCGGGCCGAAGCACCTCGCAGTCGCGATCGACAATCGCACGCGCCGCTGCTTCGTGTCGCGCCTGGGTCCGCCAGGCAATGTCGAAGGGAGTTTCGATCCCAACGACGTCACCGCGCAGACGGAGCAGATCCCCGCGGGGCCGTTCACGGACGGCAAGGAGGTCCTGCTCGTCATCGCGCCGCTGCAGGTGCTCGGGCCGCCGCTGCTCGACGAGCTGGTTGCGCCGGCAGCATTCCGCGCCTTCGACCTGAAGGAGTATTCGAACAAGCTCGATCCGAACCTCAAATTCGGCTCGCGCGGCATGAGCGGCACGGACCCTGACGCGATCGAGGCCTGGGCGTTCGATCCGCTGTCTCTGGAACAGCTCCTGCAGCGCCTGAAGCCCTACGGCAAAGTAGTGCTGCTCTCCGGCGACGTGCACTACAGCGCGAGCACCGTGATGAGCTACTTCACCAAGGGTGAAGCGGATCCCGTACGCATCGTGCAATTCACCAGCAGCGGCTTCAAGAACGTGATGCCCTCGTACATCACGGTGATCGACCGCAGCCTCGCAGTGGCTCATATCATCGTGCGTCAGCCGCTCGGTGCGGAGCGCATGGGTTGGCTGCGCCGGCCTTCCAATCCCATCGTGCTGGAAGCGGGCACGCCCGAATCCGAGATTCCGCGCGAGTACCGCGCGAAGCTCAAACAGGAGCCGACGCTGCTGCCGACGCTTGGCTGGCCCGACGACACGACCATCAACCCGGCGCAGCGGCCGGACTGGTCATGGCGAGTGGACCCGATCTTCGACCTGCGGGCGGACGACGCGCGTCCTGCTCCCATCCAACCGTTCAAGTTCGGCGACGCATCCGGCGTGCAGGTCGCGCTGACCGAAGCGGGCGGCCCGAATTCGGTCAAGGGTTTCCACGCCGTCGCCGGTCGCCAGCAGCACGCGCTCGAAACGTTGAAGAACTCCCGCCAGATTCTGTTCCGCAGTAACTTCGGTCTCGTGCGCTTCGAACGTCGTGAGGGCGTGCTGCACGCGATCCACGAGATGTACACAGCGGCGCGACGGCCGGAAGAAACGGGCACTGAGCCGCTGCTGCCAGCGTTGTTCGTGCTGCATGAGGCCGCGCTGTCCGCCCCTGGTGCGACCCGGCCCGAAGATACTCTGGTCGTCGACCCAGATCCGCCGGAGCCGCCATGAGCGCCAAGTCGCTTCTGCAAAGCCTCTTCGGCGAGCTCGCAGATCTGCACGAAGGCGCGCGCGACATTCTTGCCGACAGCGACATGCGCAGGTCGATCGTCCGCGATCTCGGCGGCGATCCGGCCGCGGCGCCGCAGTTCCCGGCGACCAATGTGGAGAGCGTCAAGGCCTATCGGGATGCGTCGGAGCCGGGACTCGAGGCGCTGTTCGCGGCGATCCAGGACATCCGCTCGTTCCACGAGTCGCTGAGCGCGTTCGCCGAAGCGCTCAACCTCGACAGCACGAACGCGGCGGTGGAAGAAAGCTACCGGCTCATCCTCGACGTGCTCGGCTGGAACCTCATCCGTCAGCGCCATCCAAAGCTGTATTTCTGGATGCAGGTATTCAGCTTCGCGGAAGACATCACCTCGCCGTTCCCCGGCGTAGCCGAGAAGAGCAAGGATTGGCGCCCGTGGGGGTATCAGCTGCCGCTGCCGACAACGCTCGATCGACTGCTCAGCGCGGCCGGAGGCGAGCTGCCGTTCTACCTTTCGAGCGGTGTGGATGGCGCGGACACGGCGCGTCGCGTCACCGACCTCATCGTGCTCAGCGCACTGACCGGCTTGAAGATCACCGGGTTGATCACGGACAAGGTCAAGAAGATCCCGGGCGACAACATCATCTACGGCCTGGACACCGTGCCCGATGTCGCGCCCTCCGACCCGCCAACGCCCGCTGCGGACGAAGCGCAGCAGCGGATGTTCACGATCAACTTCGTCGACACCAATCAGAAGGCGATCGACGAAGGCACGGAATCGGACTCGATTCAGAACAATCTCGCCGTCTCGCTCGCGATGGTGCCGAAGTCGCAAGGCGGTCCGGGGCTGTTCGTGTCGTTGGGCGGCGGGGTGGAGCGCTCCTGGCAGCTGTCCGACCACTGGTACCTGACCGGCGAGTTGCAGTCCGCCGGTGCGGTGAGCGCACTGATCGGAGCTGATTTCCAGTTCCAGCCTCCCGCTGAGACGGGCGACTTCCGCTGTGCGTTCGCGTTCGAAGGGCGCGTGGATCCCGCGGACAACAGCAAGCCATTCAACCTCGAAATCGCGAAGAACACGGCGATCACCGCCGACCTGCTGCGCATCGAAGGTACGCTCACGCCCGAGGAAGCGCAGTTTCGCTTCCAGATGCTCGGGGCGACTGCGACGCTCAGCCCCGACTCGTTCGACAACTTCCTCGCGAAGATCATGCCGAAGGACGGGCTGCGCGTGGACTTCGATGCCGGCGTGGGCTTCGGAGTGAAGCGCGGCAGATTCTTCGAAGGCCAGATTCGCTCGGCAGGCACGGGCAGCACGCCGAAGCCGGCGACGACGACAGCGACGCCGTCAGCGGCCGGTGTACAACCGCCACCGCTGCCGCCGTTGCCGCCCGAGACGGGGCCCGGCTTCGGATTGACGATTCCGATCGGCAAGTCGCTCGGGCCGCTGACGATCCACAACTTGCAGTTGCGCTTCGGGAGTGAGGACGTCGAGGGCAAGACCACGTACCTGATCCAGGCGGCGAGCTCGATCAGCACGAAGCTCGGCCCCGTGATGGCGCGGGTCGATCGCGCCGGCCTGAAGTTCGGCGTGCGCATCGTCGACCGGGACAAGGGCGAGACCGGCAACCTGAAGTTCGCGGACGTCGATGTCGGCGCGGTGCTGCCGAACGGCGTCTCGCTCGCGATCGATGCGAAAGGCATCGTGAGCGGCGGCGGCTTCCTGTTCCACGACAAGGTGCAGGAAGTTTATGCCGGCGTCATGCAGCTCTCGCTCAAGGAGCGCATCACGGTCAAGGCGTTCGGTCTGATCGCGACGAAGATGCCCGACGGTAGCAAGGGCTACTCGATGATCGTCTTCATCACGGCGGAGGACTTCCAACCGATTCCCATCGGCATGGCGTGCACGCTGCGCGGCATCGGCGGCATGATCGCGATCAACCGGACGTTCGACGAAGAGGCGATGCGCGCGGGGCTGCGCAACAAGACGCTCGGCACGCTGCTGTTCCCGAAGGATCCGATCCGCAACGCGCCCGAGATCATCCGCAACCTGATCACGACGTTCCCTGCAGAAGAAGGCTGTTACCTGATCGGCGTGCTGATGAAGCTCGGCTGGTTCTCGCCGACGCTCGTCTATCTCGACATCGCGATCATGGTCGAGCTCGGCAAGCGCATGCGGCTGATCGTGCTCGGCATCATCAAGGCGTTGCTGCCGACGCAGGAGAATGACCTGGTGCGTCTGCAGATGGACGCGCTCGGTGTGCTCAACATGGACCGCATGTCGGTCGCAATCGACGCCGTGCTCGTGGATTCGCGGCTGGCGCAGAAGTTCGTGCTGACCGGCGAGATGGCACTGCGCGCGAGCATGCTGCCCGGACGTCGCAACTTCGTGATGGCGGTCGGCGGATTCAATCCGCGGTTCGCGCCGCCGGAGAACTTCCCGACGCTGAAGCGCATCACGATTGCGCTCGCGTCCGGCAACAATCCGCGGCTGACGTGCGAAGCCTACTTCGCGATCACGTCCAACACGATCCAGTTCGGTGCGCGCGCGGAGCTGTACGCCGCGGCGTTCGGGTTCAGTATCGAGGGCGATGTCGGCTTCGACGTGCTGATTCACCTGCTGCCGTTCCACCTGATCGCGGACTTCAAGGCTTCGGTCCAGCTCAAGCGCGGCTCGCGCAATCTGTTCAAGCTTTCCGTGTCGGGCACGCTTGAAGGGCCACGGCCGCTGCGTATCAGCGGCAAGGCGTCGTTCGAGATCTTCTGGTGCGACTTCACGATCCGCTTCGATAAGACGCTCATCTCCGGCGACAAGCCGCCGCTGCCGCCGGCTGTCGATGCATCCGCGGAGCTGCGACGCGCCCTGACGGCGCCGGATGCGTGGAGCACACAGATCGCACTGAACCGGCAGCACGGCGTGACGCTGCGCAAGATCGCGCCGGGTACGACGCTCGTGCTCGATCCGCTCGGCAACCTGGTCGTCAAGCAGCAGATCGTGCCGCTCAACACGTCGCGCGATCTCGACACCTTCGGCGGCGCGCCGATCGCCGGCGCGAAGCGCTTCAAGCTGGAGGCGAGGATCGAAGGGGTCACGCAAGACGTGAACAACGTTCAGGACGCCTTTGCGC
>DATEML010000019.1:0-156608 GCA_035275585.1 Steroidobacteraceae bacterium
TGAGCGTTGGACAGAAATTTCCCCACTTTTCCCTGACCGGCGTCGTGTCGAACGACCTGGCGCACGCTTTCCAGCCCTTCGACCAGGCGACCCATCCCGGCAAGTGGAAAGTCGTGTTCTTCTGGCCGAAGGATTTCACGTTCGTGTGCCCGACGGAAATTGCGGCTTTCGGCAAACTGAACCGCGAGTTCACCGACCGCGACGCAGTGATCTACGGCGTCAGCACCGACTCCGAGTTCGTGCACCTGGCGTGGCGCAAGGACAAGGAAGAGCTGCGCAACCTGCCGTTCCCGATGCTTTCGGACATCAAGCGCGAGCTGACGACGGCGCTGGGCGTACTCGACCCCGAGGCCGGCGTGGCGCAGCGCGCGACGTTCATCGTTGACCCGCAGGGTGTCATCCGCTTCGCGTACGTGACCGATCTGAACGTCGGCCGCAGCCCCGAGGAAGTGCTGCGCGTGCTGGATGCGCTGCAGACCGACGAGCTGTGCCCCTGCAACTGGCAGAAGGGCGAAGACACGCTGAAGGCAGCCTGAGGAGATCGCATGACACTCGAGACCATTCGTGACCAGCTTCCCGACTACGCACGCGATCTCAAGCTGAATCTCGGCAGCGTGCTGACGACGCAGGGCGCGCCCGGCCTGAGCGCAAGCCAGATCGCTTCGCTGGCGCTGGCGACGGCGATTGCCGCGCGCAATCCGCAGCTGGTGCGCGCGGTCGAGGGCTGGGCGCAACCGCAGCTCGATGCCGCGCACGCACAGGCGGCGCGGGCTGCGGCGGCGATCATGGGCATGAACAACATCTACTATCGCTTCCTGCATCTGGTCGAGGATGCCGAGTACCAGACGATGCCGGCGCGATTGCGCATGAACGTGATCGGCAACCCAGGCATCGACAAGCTCGACTTCGAGTTGCTGTCGCTGGCGGTTTCGGCCGTCAACGGCTGCGGCATGTGCGTGACCGCGCATGAGCGCAAGCTGCGCGAAGGCGGCATCGGACGTGAGGCAATCCAGAGCGCCGTGCGCATTGCCTCGGTGATGCACGCCGTGGCCGGGGTGCTGGAGTACCAGGAGGCGGCCTAATTGGTTGTCCGGCCAAAGCCCGGCCTACATAATCCGGGGCATGCCGCCGCCCCGCTCTACGAGACTGTCAGCCGGCGTCGTCGTGGTTCGCTCGACGCCGCCGGGCTGGCGCTTTCTTTTGCTGCGTGCCTTCAATCACTGGGATTTCCCCAAAGGGATGGTCGAGGCCGGCGAGGAGCCGCTGGCCGCGGCGATCCGCGAGGTCCGCGAGGAGACGCTGATCGCCGACCTGCAATTCACCTGGGGCGAGGTTTACACCGAGACCGGTCCGTACAGCCGCGGGAAGGTCGCGCGCTACTACGTGGCGCGCACCGAGACGACGGCAGTGACGCTCACCGTGATCGAAGCGCTCGGCCGAGCCGAGCACAACGAATTCCGCTGGGTCGACTACGACGGCGCGAACCGATTGGTCTCCCCACGGGTCCAGCCCATCGTCGAATGGGCCTGGCAGCAGATCGCGGAATGAAGCAGGTCCTCATCGTCGGCGCCGGCTTCGCCGGCCTGAATGCCGCGAAACGGCTGCGCAACGCGCCCGGCATCGCGGTCACGCTGCTCGACCGCGAAAATCATCATCTCTTTCAGCCGCTGCTCTACCAGGTTGCGATGGCAGCGCTCAGTCCCGCGGACATCGCCGTGCCGATCCGCAGCCTGTTCGCTCGAGTGCGCAACATCCGCGTGCTGAAGGCGGAAGCGCAGAAGGTCGACGTCGCCGGGCGCAAGGTCATCACCGACAGCGGCGAGTACCAGTACGACTACCTGCTGCTCGCGTGCGGCTCGCAGCATGCTTACTTCGGCCACGAGGAGTGGGAGCGCGACGCGCCGGGATTGAAGACGCTGCCGCAGGCGACCGAGATCCGGCGCCGCGTGCTCGAAGCATTCGAGGCCGCGGAGCGCGATCAGAACGTCGAAGCGCGCCGCCGTCATCTGACCTTCGTCGTGGTCGGCGGCGGTCCGACCGGCGTCGAGCTGGCCGGTGCGATTGGCGAGATGAGCCGTTACACGCTGGCGCGCGATTTCCGCAGCATCGATCCGCGTCAGACGCGCGTGATTCTCGTCGAGGCCGGGCCACGCATCCTGCCTTCGTTCGACGACAAGCTCGCCGCACGCGCGATGCGCGATCTCGAATCGCTCGGCGTGCAGGTGTGGACTCACTCGCGCGTCACGAATGTCACCGAGGGCGGCGTCAGCGTCGGTAACGAGCATGTCGCCGCATCGACAGTTCTGTGGGCGGCTGGCGTGCGCGCAGCGGATGTCGGACGCACGCTGGGCGCGCAGGTGGATCAGGTCGGCCGCGTCGAGGTGAATCCCGATCTCACGATTCCCGGCCATCCGGAAGTCTTCGTGCTCGGCGACATGTCGCGCTTCGCAGAGACCGACGGCAGATTGTTACCGGGGGTCGCGTTCGTAGCGATGCAGGAAGGGATCTACGCAGCCGATGTCGTCCGGGAGGAAGTGAAGCGCGGCGCTGTCGCCGAGCGCGCACCATTTCGCTATCACGACCTCGGGCAGCTCGCGACCATCGGCCGCAGCCGCGCCGTCGCCGAGTTCGGCCGGCTCCGTCTCGTCGGCCACTTCGCGTGGTGGTTCTGGCTGCTCGTGCATATCTATCGTCTCAGCGGCTTCCGCAATCGTCTGTCGGTGCTGGTGCAGTGGGCGTGGTCGTACATGACGTTCGGTCGCGGCGCGCGCCTCATCGTCGGCAAGGAATGGCAGGCGTACTCCACCCCGCCGCGTGCCGAGCCATAGCGCCATTGCGCAGTCCTTGTGCGATCACCGCGAGATCCATTGGCGACGGCAGGCGATCGTGCTTCGCGTAGACGAACGTGCGGCGCAGCCGCAGCGCTGAGTCGAGCGTCATGACGAAGCGCGTCGCGGGCTCGAAGGCCGCATTGCGCAGCGCCTCTTCGCGCGAATCCCGCGCGACCGGATAGCGCTGGATCTCGTCCAGCGCGAGCGAAGTCGTGCAGCCGCCGACGTCGGTTACCCAACCTGTTTCGTGGCGGCCCGCCACTGCGAGCGGCCGGATGTCGGTGGCCGCGAACGCTTCCTCGACGTGCACGAGCCAGCGGTCGCTTTCGAAGCCGTAGGCGGCGAAGTCGTCGGGATGCGAGAACAGCAGCGCCCAGCGCCCGTGCAGCCAGCGGCGCAGAGCGACCGTGGGTAACGGTCCTTCCAGGACAGTCTCGTCCCGAACACTCGCGTCGTACTTCAGTGCGGCGGTCCACAAGGCATCTCTCTCCAGGGATTCTGGCCCGGGAGAGACGATGCCGCGAAGCGCGGTTTGATGTCAGTCGGGAGCGAGTAACGTGAGGGTTTGAAATCTCACTTTTGTAGGTATTACGCGCGTCAGTCGCGGAAGTTCGTGAACTGCAGCGGCAGCTCGAGCTTGCTGCCGCGGATGAGCGCGATTACCGACTGCAGGTCGTCTCTGCTCTTGCCGGTGACGCGCACCTGCTTGTCCTGGATCGCAGCCTGCACCTTGAGCTTCGAGTCCTTGATCAGCCGCTGGATCTTCTTGCCGAGCTCGGTGTCGACGCCCTGGCGCAGCGTCGCGACCTGCTTCGCCGTCTGACCGGTGACGACCGGCTCGTCGACTTTCATGCAGACGATGTCGATGCCGCGCTTCGTCAGCTTCAGCTTCAGGATGTCCATCATCTGCTTCAGCTGGAAATCGGCGGGCGCGCTCAGCGTGATCACGAGCTCGGCGAGCTCGAACTTCGCACCCGTGCCCTTGAAATCGAAGCGCGTGCCGACCTCGCGGTTCGCCTGGTCGACGGCGTTCGCCACTTCGTGCGGATTCAGCTCGGAAACGATGTCGAAGGATGGCATGGGCCAATGATAGCTTGGGCCGCATGAGCACGGGAGCCATCGTCTGGTTGCGGCAGGATCTGCGTCTGCGCGACAACCCCGCGCTGGCGGCGGCCGCGAAGCTCGGCGGACCGATCGTTCCGGTCTATGTCCTCGGCGACGCCGAGGAGCGTGAGTTTCCAGCCGGTGGCGCGTCGCGCTGGTGGTTGCATCGCTCGCTGGCGGCACTGGGCGATGAGTTGCGCTCGCGTGGCTCGCAGCTTTCGCTGCTGCGTGGACCGGCGCTCGAATGTCTGCGCGAGGCAGTCGCTCGCACCGGCGCACGCGCAGTCTTCTGGAACCGACGGTACGAGCCTGCGGCCGTCGCGCGCGATGTCGAAGTGAAGACGCAGCTGCGCGCCGACGGTCTCGTCGCGGAAAGTTTCAACGGCTCGCTGTTGCGCGAACCCTGGGAGATCCAGAATGGCGCCGGGCATCCCTATCGCGTGTTCACGCCGTTCAAACGGCGCGTCCTCGAAGATCTGGATCCAGCCGCGGCGCTGCGAATGCCGTCGCGCTGGGACGCACCGCCGGCCTGGCCAGGCTCGCTGTCGCTCGACGAGTTGCAGCTGCTGCCGGACGTCGAATGGTACGCAACGATGGAGCGCACCTGGAGACCGGGCGAGGCCGGCGCCCATGCGCAGTTGCGCTCATTCACGAAGCAGCCGCTCGCTGCCTACGGGAAGACACGCGATCGACCGGACGAGGATGGAACGTCGCGACTTTCGCCGCATCTGCATTTCGGCGAAATCTCCGTGCGCCAGGTGTGGCACGCGCTGCGCGCGCCACGCGCCAGTCTGCGCGAGTCCACCTTCGTGTCGGAGCTGCTGTGGCGCGAATTCGCGCACCACTTGATCTACCACTTTCCGCACACGCCGCTGCAGCCGCTCGACCGGCGCTTCGAGCGCTTCGCGTGGTCCGGCGACGCCGCCCATCTGCGCGCCTGGCAGTGCGGCCGCACCGGCATTCCGATCGTCGACGCAGGCATGCGCCAGCTCTGGGCCACCGGCTGGATGCACAACCGTGTGCGCATGATCGTCGCGTCGTTCCTCGTGAAGAACCTGCGCATCCATTGGCTGGAAGGCGCGCGCTGGTTCTGGGACACGCTCGTGGATGCCGACCTCGCGGCGAACACTTTGAACTGGCAATGGGTCGCGGGATGCGGCGCCGACGCGGCGCCGTACTTCCGCATCTTCAATCCGCGCACGCAGAGCGAGAAGTTCGACCCCGCGGGCGACTACATCAGGCGTTGGGTTGCCGAGCTGGCGCGACTCGAAGCGCCGCACGTGCACGCACCGCATGCCGCGCCCGCCGCGGCGCTGGAGGCCGCGAGCGTGCGCATCGGCTCGACTTATCCGGCGCCGCTGGTCGATCTCGCCGAATCGCGGCAGGCGGCGCTGGCCGCGTACCAGGCTATCTAGCAGCGAAGATGTTGCAACCGACCCAGGCCGCCGACGTCAGTGTGCGATTCGAGGGTGTGTTGAGCCAGAACCGCTGGCCGTACTCGCGCACCAGACGGTCCTTGTTGAAGTCCTTGGCGCAGTTGTTAGCCCATTTGTCGACGCTCGTCACCACCGGCTTGCTCAGCCAGGGCGCGGGAATCGACCGCGTCTGGGCGACGGGACCGAGCTCGAGCATGTAGCGGACCATCGCGGCCAGCTCCTTCGCGGAGGCCTCGAAGGCCGCCGGCACGCAGGTCGCATCACACTCCCAGTCGCGGTAGCCGAGGTAGAACGTGCCTGGGACCACTTTGCCCTTCTGCAATACGTCGACATCCAGGTAGGCGAGGTAGAGCTGCTCCTGGGGAAAGTACGCGGCCTCGGGCCAGAGGATCAGCAGCGTCGAGCCCTTCGCATCGGCGATCGCGGCCGGCAGGTCCACGTCCGCAATATGCCGCACGCTCGCGCAGGCTTCGCGCGTACTCGAGGTCGGGCACCCGGTCGGGATGGCCAGGCGCACGCGCACGTTCTCGTCGTGCAGGATCTTGCGCAACGCCTCCGCGTGCGGGCCCTTGTTGATGTTGCTGGCGCGGGAGGCGATCCCGTGCCGGTCGAGCACACCCTTGTCCCAGCCTCGCTCGGTCTCATCGATGATGAGCACGTTGATCGGCGCCGGCGGCGCGGCGTCGAGGGCGAAAGCGTGGGCGCCGGCGCCCAGCAGGGCGACAGCCAGCAACGCGCGGGTGCAGCGCAAGTACCGGGATTCAGAAGGGCTCATGACGATCTCCCACAATAGATTCTTAGTTATGTCGATTCACTGGACGGCATCCCCGGCCAGGAGCTGCTCGACTTCGTCGCGGAACTCCCTGACGTGCCGCTCATAATGCCGTCCCGTCGCGGGTCCGGCAAACCCCGTGTGGATGCTGCGCACCCTGCCGCCGCGGTCCACCAGGATCGCGGTCGGATAGCCGTAAACGCCGCTCAGCATCGGCAGCGCCTTGCTGGCCTCGTCGGTTTCGGAGAGCCCGGCAATGAGCATCGGGAACTCGATACCGAGATCGTTGCGGTAGCCGCGGACCGCGCGCGCGGCCTTCGCGAATTCGCCGTGGCGCTCGAACATCAGCGCGACGATCTCGAAGCCGCGTTCGCGGTGCTCGCGGTAGAACGGCACCAGGAAGCGCGCCTCGTCGTGGCAGTTCGGGCACCAGGTGCCGCCGAGCGTCACCAGCACGACTTTGCCGCGCAAGTCGCTCAGCGCGACCGGCTTGCCGTCGACGTCGGGGAACGTAAAGTTCAGGGGCTGCGCGCTGTCGCGCAGCGTGGTTTGCTTGCCGGCGCCGGCCAGTGTTGCGGCGTCGTTACGTTTTGCTGCGACCTTCTCGTGCGAGGCGAGGCCTTGCCAGTACTCGCCATCGAGCGCGCCGTGCGCATCGACCTTCAGCTTGTACAAGTACGCGAGCCCGCCCGCGAACGTCGAGAGCTGCAGCTCGTCGCCGCGCACCTGTCCTTCGAGGAAGCGGTGATCGCCGGTCGGCGTCATGACGCTGCCACTCACGTGGTCGTGCTGTTGTGTTAGCAGCAGGATCGCCTTCGACGTCTCGCCCTTGTCGTCGGTGAACGTCGCTTCCCAGGTGCCGCCGACGTCGGCGTTGTCGGTCGTTGCGTCCGGGTAGAAGCGATACGTTGCGCCGAGCTGCGCCGTGAACGGGATGACCTGTTCCTTGCCGCCGGCCTTGATCAGCGTGACGCTGCCTGCGAGCCGGTCGCGAAGCATCGTGGCCCGCAGCGAGTTCTCGTATCCCGGAAAAACCGCCGTGAGCTCGCCGTCCGCGACCTTGACGTTACTCACGCGCGTGCGCTCCGTGCCGTTCTTCAGGTAGAGCACATACTGCTGCTGTTCCTGCGCGACCTCGAAGCCGAACGGTGTGTCGCCGCCCGGCAAGCGCAGCACTGCGCGATACACGCCGAGCTGCGGCGCCTCGACGCGGTGATTGCAGGCAGCGATAGCGATAGCGATCGCGATCAGCAGTAGTGCGAATCGAAAATGGGTCCGGTGCATGCGCGCCTCGTGAAGTCGGCGCAGTGTCGGCGCTCCAGCAATACGCTGCAACTCCGGCATTTTTCAGGGTTTGTAGGCGCCCGCGCCGCGCGATTTCGGGAACCAGCTCGACGCAGCGTGCGTTTCGAAGTGTGACCCACTGACTATGTTTCGAACATCTGCGGAGGCGAACCCATGAGTTCCCGAATCATCCGTGCCGCCTGTCCGCTCGCGCTCTTAGCGCTGCTCGCGGGCTGCGGCGGCGTTTCCGATCTCACGAAAGAGCGCGTGGCTCGCAGCGAAACTTCGGTGCAGCAGGCGCAACAGACCATCGGCAATTCGGAGCAGGGCGCTATCGAGTTGCAGCGTGCGAAGGACAGTCTGGAGCGGGCGCGTCAGGCTATAAAGGACGGCGACGAACAGCCGGCTCAGCGCTACGCGCAGCTGGCGCAACTCGACGCGGAGCTCGCCGTGTCCAAGTCGCAGACCGCGACTGCGCGCAAGGCGGCGGATGAGCTGCTCGCGAGCATCAAGCAACTCCGCCAGGAAGCGGAACGCTCGTCGACTGCGCCGGCGGATCGCGATCGCACCACCGACGACCAGTGAGCGGGAGCCACTCCATGAAACACCGATACAGTTTGATCCTGGCGGCGGCGGTGGCAGCGTCTGTCGCTGCTTGCAGCACGACGCCGGAGACGATCGAAGAGCTCGAGACCGCGCGCGCTGTAGTGCCGCAGGTCGAAGCATCGCCGCGCGCCGGCGTTGCAGTGACGAACATTACCGACGCGCGCAAGGCGCTGGACCGCGCCAATGCCCTCGCGGAGAAGCACGGCAAGGTCGCCGACATCCAGTACGAGGCGGCGGTGGCCAATCGGAACGCGCAGATCGCGAACGAGAAGATCCTCGCCGCGCAGGCTCGTGACGATGTCGAGAAGGGCACCGTCGAGCGGCAGGCCGTACTCACCGAGGCGCGCGGGCGTGAAGCACAGCGAAACGCGCAGCAGGCGCAATCCGCGGAAGAGCGTGCCAAGGCGCTCGAGCGCGAGCTCGCCGACCTCAAAGGCAAGAAGACCGATCGCGGCGTCGTCGTGACGCTGGGCGACGTGTTGTTCGACACCGCTAAGGCCACGCTCAAACCCGGCGCGTACGCGACGGTCGACCGGCTCGCGACGGTGCTGAAGGAAGATCAGCAGCGCAAAGTGCTGATCGAAGGTCATACCGACAGCGTCGGCAGCGACGAGTACAACCAGGAATTGTCGGAGCGCCGCGCGGCGTCCGTGCAGGCAGCGTTGTTCGAGCGCGGCGTCGACGCTGCGCAGATCAGTACGGTCGGCAAGGGCGAGACCACGCCGGTCGCCAGCAACGACAGCCCGGTCGGCCGCCAGCAGAACCGGCGCGTGGAACTCGTGTTCCAGGAAGATCGTTCAAAGGTGGCGTCCGATACGGATTGAGTCGCGCTGAGAATCCTCGTTCCAAGGGCCTCCTCCGGCTGCGGAGGGGGCTCTTTTTTGGCGCCAGGCAACCGTAGCTGCCCATAACCGGTTTATAACCGCAGCAATACTGACCTTGTCACTCCAGCACCGGTAAGCTCACCGGCCACTATGTCGATCACCCTCGACCAGGTCACGAAAAGATATCAAGGCTCGCCGGTCGTCAACGACGTTTCGCTGGAAGTCGGCGAAGGCGAGTTCTTCGTATTGCTGGGCCCTAGCGGCAGCGGCAAGAGCACGCTGCTGCGCGCGATCGCCGGGCTCACGGGGGTCGATCACGGGCGCATCTCCCTGCACGGCAACGACGTCACGCACGTCTCTGCGCGCCAGCGCGGCGTCGGCTTCGTGTTCCAGAACTACGCGCTGTTCCGCCACATGAGCGTCGGCGAGAACATCGAGTTCGCGCTGCGCGTGCGGCGCATGCGCGCCGAAGACCGGCGGCAGCGTCGCAAGGAGTTGCTGCGCCTGGTCGCACTGGAAGGCATGGACGATCGTCTGCCGAGTCAGCTCTCCGGCGGCCAGCAGCAGCGCGTAGCGGTCGCACGCGCGTTGGCGCACAAACCCGAGGTGCTGTTGCTCGACGAGCCGTTCGGCGCGCTCGACGCCAAGATCCGCGAAGAGCTGCGGCGGACCATTCGCCAGGTGCAGCGCGAGCTGAAGATCACGACGGTGCTGGTCACGCACGACCAGGAAGAGGCATTCGCGCTCGCCGATCGCATCGGCGTCATGAACCTCGGCCGGCTGCTCGAATGCGGCAAGCCCGACGAGCTCTACGACCGCCCCGCGACGCGTTTCGTCGCGACCTTCCTCGGCGCCGCGAACCTGCTGCTCGCGAAGCAGACCGAGCAGGGCATCCGCTTCGGCGCCACGCCGGTCAACGCGCGCCGCATCGAAAAGCTGGAGGGCGGGCGCGAGCACGAAGTCGTTGCAGTACTGCGGCCGGAAGAGATCGAGCTCGCACCGACGCGCGACAACCTGCGCACGAACTACATCGCGACCGGCGTCGTGGAGGAACTGGTGTTTACCGGCGCGCTGGAGCGTATCCGTGTGCGCATGACGAGCGGTCCGTCCGATGCGCACATCGGCACGACGTCGCATGCCGATGGTCACGCCACGGCCGCGATTCTCGACATCACACGCACGCAGCACGAGCAGCGTGCCTTCCCCATCGTGTTCGGCCAGTCGGTGGCGATTGGCGTGCGACGCATTCACGTGCTGCCGACCCCACTGTCGAGCTACACGGTATGTGCGGCCGAGTCCGCGGCTGCTGAGCGGCTCTCGCAGCATCCGTTCCTGGTCGAGCTCGCTGGCCGCATGAAGACGCGCATCGCGAAGCGCATCGACCCGGTGCTCGCGACCTGCCAGGGCAGCGCGCAGACGCGCATCTCGGGTGTTGCGGTGATCGCCGCGCATGCCAAGGTTGCCAAGCAGATCGAGTGGCTGCTGTGGAACGGCGCTGCAGAGGTGATGGTGCTGCCGTCGCAGGCAGTCTCGCCGCAGCGTGTGCTGATTCACTGGGCTGACGACGTTGCACGCCGCTCGACGCTAGCTGTCGCCGCAAGCCTGTTGCGCCACGTTCCCGCGGAGGCGGTGTACGTGGGGATCCTTCCTGAGGGTCGCGGTGGCGATCAGCAGCGACCGCTCGGCGTGCGCACGCTGCTGGATGCGCGCTCGGAGGCGCAGGCCGTGCACGGCCTGGAGATGCGCACTGAGCTGCGCTTCGGTGCGGCGGCGGACGAGCTGCAGCGCCAGCTGAACGAAGCGATGGACCAGATGCTGATCCTCGGCGTATCGGATCTCGGACAGTTGAGCCGCGACTTTGCGCCGCTGTTCGCCGCGCCCTCGTCCTACTCGATGATGGTCGTCTATCGTCCTGCGAGAGAAAGTGATGAGCAAGCAGTCAGCGCTTAGCATTCTGTGCGTCCTGGCCCTGACGTTCCTCGCCGCGTGCGGCGGCTCGAGCGACGACGCCGGCGATGGCGCGAGCAAGCACGTCACGCTGCTGAATGTGAGCTATGACCCGACGCGCGAGCTGTATCGCGATTTGAACGCCGAGTTTGCCAAAGACTGGCAAGCGCGCACCGGCCAGCAGGTCACGATCAAGCAATCGCACGGCGGCTCGGGCAGTCAGGCCCGCGCCGTGATCGACGGGCTGCCGGCGGACGTCGTCACGCTTGCGCTCGCGTACGACATCGATTCCATTCAGCGCAAGGGCAAGCGGCTCGGCGCGAACTGGCAGACACGCTTCCCGGAGAACAGCGCGCCGTACACCTCGACGATCGTGTTCCTGGTGCGCAAGGGCAATCCGAAGCAGATCCACGACTGGCCCGACCTGATGAAGCCCGGCATCGCGATCGTTACCCCGAATCCGAAGACCTCGGGCGGCGCGCGCTGGAACTATCTCGCGGCCTGGGGCGCCGAGCTGAAGCGCCAACTGCACGGCGACCTGGCGAAGCTCGATGACCCGGCTGCTGCAAAGGACGTCGCTGCGGCGCAGGCCGCGGCGGAGAAATACGTCGCCGAGATGTATCGACGCGCGCCGGTGCTCGACAGCGGCGCGCGCGGCGCCACGAACACCTTCGTCCAGCGCGAGATCGGCGACGTGCTGATCGGCTGGGAGAACGAAGCGCTGCTCGCGATCCGCGAGCTCGGGCCGGACAAGGTCGAGATGGTCGTGCCGTCGATCAGCATTCTCGCCGAGCCGCCTGTTGCGGTCGTCGACACAGTGGTCGATCGGCGCGGCACACGGCAGGTTGCCGAAGCGTACCTGCGCTACCTGTACGCGCCGGCGGGCCAGGAGATCGCCGCGAAGCACTACTTCCGCCCGCGCGATCCGCAGATCGTGGAGAAGTATCGCGCACAGTTCGCGCCGCTCGAGCTGTTCACGGTCGACCAGGTCTTCGGCGGCTGGACGCAGGCGCACGACAGGCACTTCGCGGACGGCGGCGTGTTCGACCGGATCGCCGGCGTCAAGGCCAGTCAGTGAACGGCACGGTCCGCACGCCGTCGATTCTGCCCGGGTTCGGCCTGACGCTCGGCTTCTCGACGTTCTTCCTGTGCGCGATCGTGCTGATCCCGCTCGCCGCGCTCGTGATGAAGACCGCGACGATGGGTTGGGACGATCTGGTGCGCACGCTGCTCGAGCCGCGCGCGGTTGCCTCGTACAAGCTGAGCTTCGGCGCCGCGCTGCTCGCGGCAACGCTCAACGGCGTGTTCGGTTTCGTCATCGCGTGGACGCTGACGCGCTACGAATTCCCGGGCCGCAAGCTGATCGACGCGCTGATCGACATGCCGTTCGCGCTGCCGACGGCCGTCTCGGGCATCGCGCTCACGGCCGTTTTTGCCGAGAACGGCTGGATCGGCCAGTACCTCGCACCCTACGGCATCAAGGTCGCCTATACCTGGGTCGGTATCGTCGTGGCGCTGACGTTGATCGGTCTGCCTTTCGTCGTGCGCTCGGTGCAGCCGGCGCTGCTCGAAGTACAGCGCGAGCTCGAAGACGCGGCCGAAACGCTCGGTGCGGCGCGCTTTACCATCTTTCGCCGCATCATCCTGCCAACGGTGGCGCCGGCAATGGCGACTGGCTTCACGATGGCGTTCGCGCGCGCGGTCGGCGAGTACGGCTCGGTCATCTTCATCGCCGGCAACCTGCCGATGAAGACCGAGATCACCCCGCTGCTGATCGTGATCAAGCTGGAGCAGTTCGATTACGCGGGCGCGGCGGCGCTCGGCTTCATGATGCTGGTGCTGTCCTTCATCATGCTGCTGTCGATCAACCTGCTGCAGGCCTGGGGCCGGCGACGTCAAGTCGTCGCGGGACGCTGATGGCCGGCCCGGGCACTTCCCAGGAGCTGTTGGCCGAGATCGCGAGCCGGCCCGGCCGCGACACGATCATCAGCTTCGTGGTCAAGGCAGCGTTCATCACGGTCTCGCTGCTGTTCCTGGCGGCGCTGCTGTTCGCGCCGCTGATCACGGTGTTCGCGACCGCGCTTTCCAAGGGATTCGAGCTGTACTTCAACAGCTTCAAGGATTCGGACACGCTGGCCGCAATCCGTCTCACGCTGATGGTCGCCGCGATCGTCGTGCCGATGAACGTCATCTTCGGCATCGCTGCATCCTGGGCGATCGCCAAGTTCGAGTTCAAGGGCAAGAGTTTCCTGATCACGCTGATCGACCTGCCGATCGCGGTGTCGCCGGTCATCTCCGGCCTGATCTACGTGCTGCTGTTCGGCATGCAGGGCTGGTTCGGCCTGTGGCTGCAGGAGCACGACATCAGCATCATCTTCGCGGTGCCGGGCATCGTGATTGCGACCATGTTCGTCACCTTCCCGTACGTCGCGCGCGAGCTGATCCCGCTGATGCAGCAGCTCGGTAACGACGAGGAGGAAGCGGCGATCACGCTCGGCGCCGGCGGCCTGATGACCTTCTTCCACGTCACGCTGCCGAAGATCCGCTGGGGCCTGCTGTACGGCGTTATCCTGTGCAACGCGCGCGCGATGGGCGAGTTCGGCGCCGTGTCGGTCGTCAGCGGCCACGTGCGCGGGGTGACCACGACCATGCCGCTGCACATCGAGATCCTCTACCAGGAGTACAACTTCGTGGGTGCATTCGCGGTCGCCTCGCTCCTGACGCTGCTCGCGGTCGTCACGCTCGTCATCAAGACCCTGGTCGAGTGGCGAACGGGATATAAGAGAAAGTAGGCCGGGCTTCAGCCCGACAACACCCTTACTGCATGCTCTCCCGCATCCAAGCATTCATCGACCGGTTGCAGCTCGATACCTCGCGTGCGCCACTGGGCGTGTGGATCGCGCTGATCAACGTCGCGATCGTGCTGCTCGTGGTCGGCGGCATCTCGATCTCCGCGATCGGCTCGCTGCGCGATCTCGCGAATCAGCAGGGCAGCGCGCGCGTGCAGCTCGCCGGAGCGATGGCCCGTGAAGACTTGCGGCGCTACGGCGAGGACGCGTTGACGCAGGCGAAGAGCGTCGCGGATCGCCAGACCCTGCAGCGCATGCTCGCCGACACGCGGACCTCGAGCCTCGGCCTGTACCTGCGCCGCTCGTGCAACAGCGATACGATCGTCGCGTGCGCGGTGTTCGAAGGCGGCAAGCTCGTTGCACAGGCCGGCGTCTCGCTGCCGTGGGAGGAGATCGAGGCGTCCGCGTCGGAGCAGGGCGAGCGCTTTCTCGCCGTACCGTCAGTTGGGCGCTACGCGCTGCTCGGAGCCTCGGCGCAGATCGGCGGTGCGACCGGGCGGCGTCTGTACGTCGCGCGGCTGCTCGACGATCGTCTCGCCGCGATTCTCACCGAGCGCGTCGGCGTGCCGATCCGACTGGTCAACTACCGCACCTTCGTCGAGGACAAGCGCGTCGACGAATTCACCCGCCTGCATTCGGCAGGTCTTTCCGACGGTCGCTCCGCCGTGCTGCGCATCGACGATCTGGGTCTGTACGCGGCCAGCTTCCCGGTGTTCGCGTCCACCGGCGAAGCGATTGCATTGCTGGAAGCGCGCTTGCCGTCCGGCGAGATCGACGCATCCGTCGGCAGCCTGGTGCGACGGCTGCTCGCGACCGCCATCGTGCTGGCTGCGCTGGCGGTGCTCGCGGGCGTGATCCTCGGCCAGCAGGTCACCGGTCCGCTCGGCACGCTGAGCGATGCAGTCGAGCGTCTCGGCCACGGCGACTTCTCGACTTCGATCCCGGTCGGCGGCACGCAGGAGGTCGGCAAGCTCGCGAGCACGATCCAGAACATGCGCGACAACCTGGTGCAGCTCACCGCCGATCTGCGCCGGCGCGAGGCCGAGGCGCAAGCCGTGCTCGGCGGCATCGTCGAAGGCGTTTATGCCGTCGATCGGTCGCGCGTCATTCGCTACCTGAATCCGCAGGCCGCGCGGCTGCTCGGCGTGCAGGCGCACGAAGCCATCGGGCGCTTCTGCGGCGACGTGCTCAAGCCGTGCCTCGAGAACGGCGAACGGCCGTGCGAGACGCGTTGCCCGATCGTGCGCGCCCGGCTCGAAGGCAACGCGCAGGCGACTGAGCAGCTCGATCTCAGGAACGGCGCGCCGCGTACCACGATCATCACGAGTGCAGCGCCGGTCGACGAGCTGCAGGTGCAGGTCATCCGCGACGAGACCGAGCTCGAAGGAGTGCGGCGCGCGCGCGATTCGGTGCTGGTGAACATCTCGCACGAGTTCCGTACGCCGCTCGCGGCGCAGCTCGCATCGATCGAGCTGCTGCGCGAAGGCATCGATACGATGTCGCGCGAGCAGCAGAAGGAGCTGGTGTTTTCGCTGGAGCGCGGCACGCTGCGCCTGACGCGCCTCATCGACAACCTGCTCGAAAGCGTGCGCATCGAGTCGGGCCAGCTCGGCATCCGTCACCAGAACGTGTCGCTGGCGGAAGTGATCGAGGACGCCGACGCCTTGATCGGCGCGCTGCTCAATCAGCGTCGCCAGCGGCTGGAGCTGGAGTTTCCGCAGGATCTGCCGCGCGTGGACGGCGACGGTCCGCGCCTGACGCAGGTGTTCGTCAACCTGCTGGCGAACGCCAGCAAGTTCGCGCCCGAGGACAGCGTGGTGCGCGTCGGCGCTTCGCACCACGACGCGATCGTCACGGCCTGGGTCGAGGACGTCGGCCCGGGAGTGCCGGAGCTGGAGACCGGCTCGATCTTCGAGCGCTTCTCGCGCGGCGCCGGCGAAGAGCCTGAGCCGGGCGGGCTCGGGCTCGGGTTGTGGATCGTGAAGTCGATCATCGAGCGTCACGGCGGCGCGATCGCCGCCCGGCGCACGGCTGACGGCAAGACCCGCTTCGAAGTGCGCCTGCCGGTTGCGCGCGAGTAGCCATGAAGAGTTTCACATGAAGATCCTGTGTGCCGACGACGACCGTGACCTGCTCGCGCTGATCGCATTCACGCTGTCGCAGGCCGGCTATCTCGTCATCAGCGCCGGCGACGGCACGAGCGCGATCCGTTCGTTCCAGAGCGAGCTGCCGGACCTGGTGATCCTCGACATCAACATGCCGGGCGCCTCGGGTTTCCAGGTGTGCGAAGCGATCCGCGCGCAGTCGCGCGTCCCGGTCATGATGCTGACCGTGCGCGGCGAGGAAGAGGACCTGGTGCGCGCGCTGGACATGGGCGCCGACGATTACCTCACGAAGCCATTCAGCCCGCGCACGTTGCTGGCGCGCGTGAAGGCGCTGTTGCGGCGTGCGGGTCTGGAGAATTCCGCGCCACTCGCAGCGGGGCGCGTACAGCTGGACACGCAGGAGCACACGGTGCAGGTCGGTGCCAAGGAGCCGGTGCGGCTGACGAAGCTCGAGCTGCGCCTGCTGCAGATGCTGGTCGCGAATGCCGGTCACACCGTCAGCTCGGATCGCCTGTTGATGCAGGTGTGGGGACACAAGGGCTCGGGCGACCGCCAGCTGCTCAAGCAGCTCGTGCATCGCCTGCGGCAGAAAATCGAAGTCGATCCTGCTGCGCCGCAGATGCTGCAGACGGTCGTCGGCGCCGGCTACAAGCTCATCGTCGATTAGGGACACGCGTGCCGGCACTGTTACGCACGATAGCAATCGTCGGCGGAGGCTTCTGCGGCACGGTGCTGGCCGCGAACCTGCTGCGACGGCCGCCGCCGGGTCCGACGCGACTCGTGCTCATAGAGCGCGGCAACGTTGTCGGCCGTGGCGTCGCGTACGCCGACCGCGGATTTCCTTATCTGCTGAACGTTCCCGCGAGCCGCATGTCGGCAAGCTCGAATGCGCCCAACGAGTTCCTGGAGTTCGTGCAGCGGCGCATTCCCGGCGCCGGCGGCGAGGACTTCCTGCCGCGCGCGCTGTACGGCGAGTATCTGCAGGAGTTCCTGATGGCGGCGCAGCTCAGCGCGCCGACGAACGTCCGTCTCGATGTGCTGCATGGTGAGGTCACGAATGTGAGGCGTCTCGAGCGCCACCTGCCGCTGCAGGTGGAGATGCGCGACGGCCGCAAGCTGACAGCGGACGACGTCGTGCTCGCGCTCGGCAATCCCAAGCCCGCATCGCTCGCAGTCACCGCGCCGGTCGCCGACCATCCGGCGTATGTCGCGGATCCGTGGTCGAACGAGCTGCAGTTCTCGCGCGGTCAGAAGGTCCTGCTCATCGGCAGCGGCCTGACCGCGGCCGACGTGATCAACGCCGCGTCTGCGGATCCGCAGCGCACGCCGACGTTGCATGCGTTGTCGCGACACGGGCTCGTGCCGCCGCGGCAGACTGCGTTTCGTCCCGACGCGTTCAAGGGCGACGGCAACGCGCTGCTGCTCGCGGCATCGACGTCGCTGCGCGGACTCACCAAAGCTGTCCGGCTGCTGGCACGCGAAGCGGAGAGCTGCGGCGGCGACTGGCGCGAAGCGATCACGTTCGTGCGCAACATGGCGCCGACGATCTGGCAGCGCCTTTCCGAGCACGATCGCGTGCGGTTCCTGAGTCACGTGCGTGCGCTCTGGGATGCGCACCGTCACCGCCTGCCGCAGCAGCTGATCCAGCGGATCGACGAGTTGCGTAAAACGCAGCGCTTGCAGATCCACGCGGGGCACCTGTTGCGATTTGCGCCGCGCGAACCGGGCATCGAAGTCACGTGGCGACCGCGGGGCACGCAGGCGGAGCGCCGCGAGACCTTCGATCGGATCGTCAATTGCACCGGCCCGGACTATGCCATCGCGCGCTCGACGGAGCCGCTGTGGCGCAGTCTCGTGCAGTGCGGTCTTTGCGTTGCCGACCCGCTCGGGCTGGGTCTGCGCACGGGGCCGCGTGGCGCCGTCATAGACGCGGACGGCTGGCCTGGGCCGCACCTGTTCTACGTCGGGCCGATGCTGCGTGCCGACCTCTGGGAAGCCACAGCCGCCAGCGAGTTGCGCACTCACGCCGAGCGCCTTGCGAACCTGCTGGCGACCGAGCGCGCTTGATGTCGATAACGTAATCTTTACACGTGCCCCCATAGCGAACTTGAAACGTCAGAATCGCTCCCTTTGTGGCAGGAGGAGTGCTTGACGGCCGAGCGTGCAGGCAAATGGAGCAAGTGGCGCCCGTGGGCGATCGGCGCGGTCATTCTCGTGCTCAGCGCGCTCGTCTTCGATGCGCTCCACGGGTTGCTGCGCGAAGTCAGCTACGCGAATGTCGTGAAGCAGATTGCGACGCAGCCCGCTGCGAATCTGCTGTGGGCGGGGCTCGCGACCACGCTCAGTTATCTCGTGCTCACCGGCTACGACTTCTCGGCGTTGCGCTACGCGGGCGCCAAGGTCCGTAGCAGCACGGTTCTCCTCACCTCCTTCATCGCGTACGCCCTCGGCAACACTGTTGGTCTCGGCGTGTTGACCGGCGGCGCGGTGCGGATGCGGCTGTACACGGCGGCAGGGGTCGACGCCCCACGCGTCGCGCAGGCAGCCGCTTTCAACGCTGGCGCGTTCGTCATCGGCATGACTGCGTTTGGCGCTGCCGGGTTGCTATGGGGCGCACCGGACGTCGCCGAACTCGTACGCCTGCCGAGCTGGCTGCTGCGCGCGATCGCAGTTCTGCTGCTGCTGGCAGTCGGCGCGCTGATCGCGGCCGCAGCGCGTACTCGCGAAATCCGGTTGCTCAATCGCTGGCCGGTGCGATTGCCGCCGCCGGATCTCGCGATCCGGCAACTGCTGATCTCCGCGCTCGACCTGACGGCGTCCGCTGCGGCGCTCTGGTTCCTGCTGCCCTCGGACATCATCGGGCTGCCTGCGTTCTTCGCGTGGTATGCGATGGCAGTGGCGCTCGGACTGCTGAGTCACGTGCCAGGCGGGTTGGGCGTGTTCGAAGCGGTGATCCTGCTTGCGTGCGGCGGACGCGCACCGCCCGAGCAGATCATCGGCGCCCTCTTTCTGTATCGCGTCGTCTACTATCTGCTGCCGCTGATCGCAGCCGCCATGCTGCTCGCCGGTTACGAATTGCGCTCCGGCGTCGCCGCTCCGATTGGTCGCGCCGCGGTCGCGATCTCACCGCTCCTGCTGGCCACGCTCACGTTCATCGCCGGCGCGTGGCTGCTCGTTTCCGGCGTGACGCCATTGTCGGGTACGGCGACGGATCTGCTCGAACTGCACGTGCCGCTGCCGCTCGTCGAAGCGTCACACTTCATCGGCAGCGTGGCGGGATTCGCGATGCTGGTCGTCGCGCGCGGTCTGTTGCATCGGTTGGATGCCGCGTGGTGGTCGGCGTTCGTGCTCGCGTTGGTGGCGGCCGTGCTGGCGTTGCCGAAAGGCATCGCGCTGTCCGAGGGCGCCTATCTCACCGTGCTCGCGTTCCTGTTGCTCGCTTCGCGGCGACAGTTCGATCGTCGCTCGGCGCTGTTCTCGCAGGCGCTCGGCTGGGCCTGGATCCTGTCGATCGCATGGGTCGTCGCGGCGTGCCTGCTGATCCTGCTGTTCGCGTACCGTGAAGTCCCGTACGACCGCGAGTTGTGGTGGGTGTTCGAATTCGATGCCAACGCGCCGCGTGGCCTGCGCGCGATGATGGGCGTGATGCTGGTTGGTCTGGGCTTCGCACTGTGGCAGTTGCTGCGTCCGTCGCCGGGCGTGCCGGCACTGCCCGGCGCCGCGGAGCTCGACCGCGCCCAGACGATCGTCAGCGCGCAGCCGTACGCGGATGCAAATCTGGTGCTCATGGGCGACAAGCACCTGATGTTCTCCGCCTCCGGCAACGCGTTCGTCATGTTCGGACGCCAGGGACGCTCGTGGATCTCGCTGTTCGATCCGATCGGGCCGCGCAGCGAATGGCCGGAGCTGATCTGGAGCTTCATCGAGGAAGCGACCGATCATGGCGGCCGCGCGATCTTCTATCAGGTACGGCCCGAATCCCTGTCGTTGTATCTCGACGCCGGTCTGCGCGCATTGAAGCTGGGCGAATACGCTTATGTGCCGCTGCAGGAGTTCGGTCTGAAAGGCTCGAAGCGCGCGGATCTGCGCTACGCGGTGCACCGGGCGGAGCGCGACGGCCTGAGCTTCTCGGTCACGCCCGCGAACGAAGTTGCTCCGCTCATGCCCGAACTGCGGGCCGTCTCCGCTGCGTGGCTCGGCGAATCGCGCGCCCGTGAAAAGACGTTCTCGCTCGGCGCATTTCGCGAGGAGTACCTGATGCGCCGGCCGGTGGCGCTGGTGCGCCAGCGCGGCACTGCCATCGCGTTCGCCAATGTGCTGTGCACGCAGCAGCTCAGCGAAGTCAGCGTCGACCTGATGCGTCAGGTGCCGGGTTCGCCGTCGGGCACGATGGACTTCCTGTTCACGCAGCTGATGTTGCATTTCAAGGAGCAGGGCGTGCAGCGCTTCGCGCTCGGCATGGCGCCGATGGCGGGCATGGAGAAGCACGAGCTGGCGCCGCGCTGGCATCGCTTCGGGCGCTGGCTGTTCGACTCGGGCGAGAGTTTCTACAATTTCCGCGGGCTGCGCAGCTTCAAGGACAAGTTCCACCCGGTGTGGGAGCCGCGTTACCTCGCCGCGCCACAGGGCGTGGCGACGTTGCTGTCGCTGGCGGACGTCACGGCGTTGATCGCTGGTGGCGTACGGGGTGTGTTCGCGAAATGAATCGTTGGTGGTTGCTCGGGTTGCTGTGGCTCGCTGCGCAATGCGGCGCCGAAACGCTGTCGCACGGCAGATTTCAGAACATGGCGATCTACAGGCCGACCGGTGAGGTACAGCGCGTCGTGCTGTTCCTCTCCAGCGACCAGGGCTGGAACGAGAAGCTGTCGCGCAGCGCGCAGCTGCTGGCATCGCAGGGCGCGCTCGTCGCCGGCATCGATTTACGTACGCTGTTCGCAAGCCTGGAAAAGGACGACGCCGAGTGCGTCTTCCCCGACGGTGACCTGGAGAACCTGAGTCATTTCCTGCAAGCGTACTATCGCCTGCCGAGCTATGAGCCGGCGGTGCTGGTCGGCGACGGGGCCGGTGCGACGCTGGGTTACGCGATGCTCGCGCAAGCGCCGGCGGAGATGTTCGCTGGCGCGGTCTCGATCGATTTCTGTCCGGAGCTGCGGCTGCGCAAGCGCCTGTGCGAAGCAGGGACGTTGCAGTTCGCGGGCTCGCAGAAGGTGGCGAAGAAAGAGTCGAAGTCGCGCGCCGTGCTGACCCCGGCGAAGCTCGAAGCGCAATGGATCGCGTTGCAGACGCGCCCCGGCGGCGCCTGCGGCAGGGCTGTGACGCAACGATTCACGAGCGCTGCTCCGGGCAGCCAGATGGTCATGGTGCCTGGCGACGGCTCCGCGAACCTGGAAGGCGAGCTGTCGGCGGCCGTGCGCCGCCTCGACCCGCCGCCGCGACAAAGGCCGGCGCCTCCGGCGGACCTCGCGGGATTGCCCATCGTCGAAGTCGAAGCGCAGCAGCCCGGCGATACGCTGGCCGTGCTGATCTCGGGCGACGGCGGCTGGGCCGGCATCGACAAGGCTGTCGCCGCGGCGCTCGCCGAGCACGGCATCGCAGTCGTCGGCGTCGACTCGCTACGCTATTTCTGGAAGGAACGCACACCCGAGAGCACAGCGGCCGACGTCGATCGCATCCTGCGCCACTACCTCGCGGCGTGGGACAAGAAGGATGCTGTGCTGATCGGCTACTCGCAGGGCGCCGACGTGCTGCCGTTCGTCGTCAATCGGCTGCCTGCGCACATGCGTGCACGCGTACGGCTCACGGCCTTGCTCGGCCTCGGCGAGCGCGCAACGTTCGAGTTCCGCCTGAGCAACTGGTTGTCCGGCGACGACGACGATGCGCTGCCGATTGCGCCGGAGCTGCAGCGGATGTCCGGCATGCGCGCACTGTGCGTGTACAGCGACGACGCTGACGAATCAGCCTGTGACGATGTGCCGAGCAGCACGTTGCGCGCGGTGAACCTGCCCGGAGGTCATCACTTCGGCGGCGACTACGAGCGCGTCGCCACGCTGATCCTGCAGCAGTTGCAGTGATCGGCAGCGCTCACCACGGATCGAAGCAGTCGTGGGCCAGCGCAGCAGGTCATGATTCATGCGGCAATTCCAGGCGAGCAAAACGCAGGCCGCCGCCCGGCGTGAGTCGGGCAGGCGGCCCAGGGGGAGAGTGCCAATCCAGCTCGAAGCTAGCGAATGACGCGAATGACGTCAGCCGCCCGAATCATCGGGCTTCGCGTCGGGCTTCATCGCGCCGCGTTCCTGCAGCTTGGCTGCAACGCGCGAGCGGACCTCAGTATCCGACGCCATGCGCTCGACGATCTTGTTGAACTCCGGCACCTGCAGGCCGGTGCGTTCCACGGCAGCGATCATGTCGGACTCCGCAGTCGCCTTCACCTTGTCGGCCTGCTGCGGATCTTTTGCGCTCTGCAGCTCGGCTGCGGCCTTCTGCTGAATCGTCTGCACGGCGACGTACGCGTCCGCGAACTGCTCGATCTTCTTGTCTTCGATCGGGCCGGCGGTAGCGCTGTCGGCCGGGCCCGCCCCCACGGCGGGCTCATCGGTGGCGGCGCCAGGTGCGGTCTGCTCGTCCTCATCCGTCTGGGTCGGCGGCAGCTCCTGCTGCTGCGACTGTGCGGGCTCGCCGACGTCAGCCGAATCCGGATCCTGCGCGCTCGGCGGCGGCGACGGCGGCTCCTGCGAGAACGCTGCAGGGGCCAGGGCACAGGTCGCGGCAGCCAGCGCGGCGAGCAGTTGATTTCTCAAAATCATGGCAATGTCCTCGTATGCGAGTGAGCGGTACCGAAACGGAATACGGCCACTGCCGTCGATGTTCCGCGTGCACAGTTTTCGACGCGCATTCGTCGCAATGAGCCGACGTTTCACTCGCGGATGTGGTGCCGCCGACTACAGCACTCGCGGGAAATGAGTACGCGCTATTCGAAACGGGCGTCGCTGGGCCGCGCCGCAAATTCCCGCTTGCTCAGATAGCCGTCGCCATCCGAGTCGATGCCATCGAAGCGCTTGCTCACGCTGCCCTTCACGGAAGCCTCGCTGCGGCTGATCTTCGCGTCGCGATTGCGATCCAGCGAGTCGAAAACGACCTGGACGTCTTTCGTGCTGCGCACCGGAAGCTCGTCGGCCGGCGCTGCAGCACGCGGTGCAAGCGCAGCGATCAGCAGCCAGGTCGCACATGCCTTCATGACAATCGTTTTCATGTCTGTGCCCTCCGTGGCAAAACGCGACGCTGAAAAGCCCAGTTCCTCGATATTCCCAGTTCTTCAATAGTCCATCTGTTCGTGCGCTACTTGCGCTGCTGGCTCAGCGCGACGCCGCCGAGAATCAACGCGCCTGCGATTCCCATGGTGAGCGTCAGCGGCTCGCCGAGCGCGATCCAGGCCCAGATCACGCCGAACAGCGGGATGAGGTACGTCACGGTGGCGGCACGCGGCGCGCCGACGCGGTAGATCAGGCGGAAGTAGATGAGGTACGCGACGCCGGTGCACAGCACGCCGAGCAGCACAGCGCTCGCCCACGAGTGGGGCGGAATCGCGGTGCTCGGCCACGAGTGAATTGCCAGTGGTGCGAGCAGCACACTGGCGCACGCGAGTGTTGCCGCGGCGACAGTCCCCGGCGGTATGCCGACGAGTTCTCGTCGCACCAAGTTGCCGCCGATGCCATACAGCAGCGCGGCGAACGTTCCCGCAAGCGCTGCACTCCACACGCTACTGCCCGCGGTCTTGCCGCTCGCGAGCACGACGACGCCGACAAATCCCGCAATCAAACCGACCGCGCGCCGCTTGCTGATGTGCTCACCATAGAACGCAAATGCGACGAGTGCAGTGAACATGACCGCCGTTGCATTCGTGATCGCACCGATGCCGGCTGGCGCGCGCTGGGCTGCCCATGCAAAGAGCGCGAACGGGATCGCGGAGTTGATCGCCGAGATCACTATGAGCGGCAAGACGTGCGCGCGCTTGAATTGTGCGCGGCCACGCCACAACAGCGGCAGGAGGATGAGTGCGCCCAGTGTCAGCCGCACCTCCACGAGCGCCAGTGCGCCGAACTCGCGCGCGGACACTCGCATGAACAGAAACGATGCACCCCAGATTGCGCCGAGCAGCGTCAGCTCGAGCGGCGTGAGCCAGCGCGCGACGCTGGGTTCGGCGGCGGCGGTAGTCGCTTCGGCTTGGGACATGACGCAAAACCTCACTGATCCGGCTGCGGCCCCGACGGGTGGGAGTCCGGCAGGAATAGCATGCCAGCTGGCGCGGAGCGCCGCATGGGCGACGGTACCCAATTTGCGCGGCCGGCTTACCCAGATTGCAGGCGTGACACAAACATCGTTGCTGGCTGAGGCATTCTCGCTGTAATCAGCGCTGCAGCAAGCGCATACTTCTTGAGTCAGTCACAAATCTTGCTTGGGCCTCATGGCGATTCGACCGTCGGTCCTGCCCGCCTTTGCCGTGTTCGCGGCTGCGGCCCGGCACCAGAACTTCGCGCACGCCGCGGAGGAATTGCATCTTACCGCCAGCGCCGTCAGTCATCACGTGCGGCGGCTGGAAACTACGCTGGGCGTGACGCTGTTTCAGCGGCATGCGCGGGGCGTAGCGCTCACTGCGCAGGGGCGGGCGCTCGCCGACGCCACCAACATTGCGCTGGCGGATCTCGACGCGGTCTCCGGCTCGCTGCTGGGCCGGGACGACGAGGGCGCGCGCGTCCGCATCACTACGCTGCACTCGCTTGCGTACTGCTGGCTGATCCCGCGACTGCCGGGCTTCATCGCCGCGCATCCCGACGTGCACCTCGATTTCGAGACGTCGATCGCGCTGGCGCGCTTCGACGACGCCGGCCCGGACCTCGGCATCCGTCACGGGCCGGGACCGTGGCCGGGGCTCACGGCGCATTTTCTGATGGACGATGCGTTGTTCCCGGTTGCCGCGCCGATGCTGCCGGGCGTGCGTCAGGTCACGAAGGCCGCGCACATTCCGCGCTTGCCGCTGATCTCGGATCTCGGGTTGCAGGGCTGGCCGGACTGGTTTCGCGCCGCTGACGTGCGTAGCGCGGCCCTGCCCGCTGTGCACTCGTTCACCGACTCCACGGATGCGCTGCTCGCCGCGGTCTGCGGTCTGGGCGTTGCGCTCGCGCGCAGACATATCGCCGCACCGTACCTGGAGCGCGGAGAGTTGATTCAGCTGCCGGGGCCGATACTGAAGGCGCGCTTCTCGTATTACGTCGTGCATCCGGCGCATCGCCGCCCGAAGCCCGCCGCAATGGTTTTCATCGAGTGGCTGCGCCGCGAGGCGGCGAAGCAGGAAGCTGCGCAAGTTGCAGGCCGAGGAACTTCGCATAGCGCCGCGCCGCGGCCGCGAGCGCCTGCGACTGCCGGCGATCGATCCGCGCGAAAGGCCGGCAAGTAATCGCGACCGACGCTTTCGTCAGCTCGCGCGACCAGGTACCTGCGACCTGGCCGTCGATCACGATCGCCGGATGGAAAATGCCGTGCCCCGAGTCTGCGCGCGCGGCGACCTCGCTCGACATCACTGCGCCGCGATCCTGATAGGCCACCGTGTATTCATCGTACGCCGGCAGCAAATGACAGCCGGCTTTCGCGCGCGCCGCCGGCGTGCCTGCTGCTTGCCAATACGTTTGTTTGTCGATCGTCATGGCAGCCAGTTCGCCTGCCACACTTTCGCGCGCGATCTCAGCTTCCGCGGCAGCCAGTCCCGACCACCATGCGAAGTCACGAACAGTCGCCGGCCCGTGGCTCGTGAAATAGCGTCGCGCCAATTCCGCGAGCGCGTCCTCACGCGATCGCGGCGGTGTCGGCGGCAGCCATTCGTCCATGAGCGCGAAGGTCTGTTGTTTGCCGGCGCGAGGACCGAGACAGATGAGCCCTTCGTGCGCGTGCCACCACAGCAAGTGCAGGCCGCGCGTGCCGCCGGTCGCGATGCCAGCGCTCTCGAGTCGTCGATACAGGTCGGGGCGCGACACGCAGTTTCCGCCGCCGAGCGCATCGGTCAGCACTTTGCCGCTGCGAGCGATGAGCCGCCTGTCGATGCCGTGCTCTTTCTCGAGTCGCCGCGCATTGCGCGCCAGCGTGCGCGGTGCGCACAGATTCAGCATCCAGCGCGCATCTTCGGCAGCTACGAAATGCAGCGTGCCGCGCAACGGCCAGGTGCGGACGATCGAACGCTCGACGATGGCTGCTTCGACCGAGCCCTCGGTTGCAGCGCGGGTGCGCAGGCCGACAGCCCACAGGGAACCGAGGTAATCCTGGGCCTGGACCGCGCCGAACCAGCGGACGGTCGCCGCGGGGCTGTCGAACGGATTATGACCGATGCGCTGTTGGCGCATGCGCTGGGCGGCGAGACGGATGGCGCTTCCCCCGGCGGTAGCCGTGCGCAGTCTAACGCTGTACTGGCCCCCAGGCGGGAATTCTGCGACTGCTTTTACCTGGGGTCCGGCCGTACAATTCCG
The DNA here is from genome assembly GCA_035275585.1 of Steroidobacteraceae bacterium. GTDB lineage: Bacteria > Pseudomonadota > Gammaproteobacteria > Steroidobacterales > Steroidobacteraceae > Steroidobacter. The sequence continues at coordinate 26,270 of DATEML010000019.1, forward strand.
CGGCCGCATCCCAGTGAGGTCCGATTCATGTCGTGGACGCTGTCGCAACGGGCGCAGAAGCTGACGAGCTCCGCCATCCGCGAGATCCTGAAGGTCACCGAGCGGCCGGAAGTCATCTCGTTCGCCGGCGGCCTGCCGTCGCCTGATACGTTTCCGGTCGCGCGCCTGCGCGAGAAGGCGACGCAAGTCCTGACTGATGCGCCGTCGCCAGCGCTGCAGTACGGACCGACCGAAGGTTACCTGCAGCTGCGCGAGTGGATCGCAACCCGCTATTCGTCGGGCTCGGTCCGGATCGATCCGCAGAACGTGCTGGTCACGACCGGTTCGCAGCAGGCCCTCGATCTGCTCGGCAAGACGCTGATCGATTCCGGCAGCAAGGTACTGGTCGAGACGCCGACGTATCTCGGCGCATTGCAGGCGTTCTCGCTGTTCGATCCGCAATTCGTCTCGGTGACCTCCGACGAGGACGGGCTCGTGCCGTCCGCGCTCACGCCGAAGATGCTCGACGGTGCGCGCTTCCTGTACGTGCTGCCGAATTTCCAGAATCCGACCGGCCGGCGCATGCCGCTGGCGCGGCGCCAGGAGCTGGCGAAGATCGCGAAGCAGGCGAACCTGCTCGTGGTCGAAGACGATCCGTACGCGGCGCTGTCGTATTCCGGCGATGCCGTGCCTTCGCTGCTGTCGATGCTGCCCGACCAGGTCGTGCACATGGGCTCGTTCTCGAAGGTGCTCGCGCCGGGCCTGCGTGTCGGTTACGTGATCGCGCCCCAGGCTGTTCATCGCAAGATGGTGCAGGCGAAGCAGGCCGCGGACCTGCACACGCCGAGCTTCACGCAACGCATCGTCTACGAGTGCGTGAAGGACGGCTTCCTCGACACGCACATCCCGACCATTCGCGCGCTTTACGGCGAGCGCTGCAAGGTGATGCTCGATGCGATGAAGGAGAACTTCCCCGCGGGCGTGACCTGGAACGAGCCGGCGGGTGGCATGTTCATCTGGGTACAGCTGCCACCGGGCGTGGACAGCTTCAAGCTGCTCGACCAGGCGATCGCGCAGAACGTCGCGTTCGTGCCGGGCGGGCCGTTCTACGCGAACGATCCGCAGGTGAACACGCTGCGGTTGTCATTCGTCACGGTGCCGCCGGAGAAGATCCGCCGCGGCGTGGCGATCCTCGGCAAGCTGCTGCGCGAGAGTATTTCGGCGGGTCTGCGCGCTTCGGCGTAGTCACTGCGCGTCGAGGAATTCCTCGACCAGTCCGGCCGTCAGCTCGGGTGCGCGAGCCCGCTGCGGCATGGTTGCTTCGCCCAGGTAATCGCCGTGTCCGCCGACGAGCACGAGCAACCGCGCATCCGGCAGCAGGTGCGTGAGCTCGACGGCGTGCTCCGGTCTCACCACGTCGCGATCGCCGGCCAGGATCAGCGTCGGCGCGCGCACGACGCGCAAATCGACATCCGGCACATCCTCGAAGTGGCGCATCCGTTCGAGATCCTTGTCGTGCATGATCCTGAGCTTCGCCGGATCGGGGTTGACCTTCAGGAACGCATCCTTGAGCCCTTGCGGCATGCCGGCGAAATCCGCGCTGCGAATCATGTCCCACAGCTGCGGCTGCGCGCCGTCCTTCTTCGTGAACGATGAAGCGAACACGAGCTTGCGCACAGCTCGCGGATGACGGATCGCGATCTGCAGCGCGACGCTCGCGCCGTTGCTGAATCCGAAGACGTCGGCCCGGGCGACCTGGAGTTGCTCGAGCAGCGTCGCTACATCGTCCGCGGACGTTGCGAAACGGACCGGGGCGTCGCGGTCGCCGCTGCGGCCGTGCGCCTGCTCTTCGACGGCGATGACGCGGCGGTCGCGGGCGAGGAACGGAATGATCCGGCCGAACGTCGAATCGATCGTCGAGCCGCCGCCGTGCAACAGCACGAGCGGCACGCCGCGCGCAGGGCCGTACGTCTCGTAGTACATGCGGATGCCGTTGACTGCTGCGTAGGCCCCATGACCTTGCTCTGCAGCTGCGGCAGCCATTGATCCTGAAGCAAGCGCGAGGGCGGCGACGCCCATCAGCGTGCTATGCATCGCCGTCGTTCCTCGTTGCTACGAGCGCAGCCAGGCGATCCAGCATCTCCAGCCAGCTCGGATGGGCGCCGGTGTGCTTGGCGAGCGATTCGAGCACGTTCTGCTCCAGCGTGAGCTTCGTCGCGCCGCGCACGTCCTCGAACGTCACGGTCACGAGCGTCTCGCGCGGCCAGCGCGGATCGTGGCCAGCCTTGGCAGGCTCGATCTCATTGCCCGCGCTGTCGGCCGTCGCGAGCGTGTAGACGATGCGTTCCGGCCGGACGATCTCGCGGTAGACCCCGACGCACCAGCAGTCGCCGAACGCAGGATTGTGGATGCAGGAATGAAATCGCCCGCCCGGGCGCACGTCGATCGCTTCGAAGCGGATCGTGCAGCCGCGCGGCGCGTACCACTGCAGCAGATACTCGGGCTTCGTCCAGGCCTCGAACACCAGCTCGCGCGGCGCGGCGAAGACGCGCTCGATTCTGACGGCGCCGGCGGCGGATCGGTCAGCGGCTCTTGCGGGCATTTCTCTTCCTCTGCTGTCGTTGCGGCTGCTGCAGACGCTTCAGCAGCACATCCAGGCGGTCGAACGCTCCGTCCCAGAACTGCCGGTAGTCGTCCATCCAGTCGTACGCCTGCTTGAGCGGCTCTGCGCGCAACGAGCAGAACTGTTCGCGGCCTTCCTTGCGCTTCTCGATCAGGCTCGCGCGCTCGAGGTAGGCGAGATGCTTCGAGATCGCCTGCTGCGAGACGCCGAAGGGCTCGGCCAGCTCGTTGACCGTCGCCGCGCCGCGGCGCAGGCGTTCGAGTATGACGCGGCGGGTCGGATCGGACAGCGCCAGGAAAGTGACATTGAGTGTATCCACAACCGTATGGTTGTGCATAGATCTGCGAAAGTCAAATGCGATTGTCAGGCTGAAGCTTATCTGTAGCCCTTCGCCTGCAGCGAGAACAGATGCGCGTAGTGGCCGTTCACCCGCATCAGCTCATCGTGGCTGCCGCGCTCGATGATGTGGCCGTCCTGCAGCACCACGATCTGGTCCGCCATGCGCACGGTCGAGAAACGATGCGAGATCAGGATCGCGATCCTGCCGCGCGTCAGCGTGCGGAAGTGCTCGAACACAGTCGCTTCCGCCGCAGCGTCCATTGCGGCCGTCGGCTCGTCCAGCACGAGTATGTCGGCGCGCGAGCGCATGAACGCGCGCGACAGGGCGATCTTCTGCCACTGGCCGCCGGACAACTCGCGGCCATTGTTGAACCACTTGCCGAGCGGCGTGCGATAGCCTTCCGGCAACGTATCCACGATCGGCTGCGCCATGCCTTTCTCGCCGGCCTCGCGCCAGCGCGGCTCGTCCTCGAAGTACTGCACATCGCCGGCGCCGATGTTCTCGCCGAGCAGCAGCTGATAGCGCGCGAAGTCCTGGAAGATCACGCCGATGCGCTGGCGCAGCGCCGCGTCGTCCCACTCGCGCAGATCCTTGCCGTCCAGCAGGATGCGACCGGAAGTCGGCTGATACAGCCGGGTGAGCAATTTGATCAGCGTCGTCTTGCCGGAGCCGTTCTCGCCGACCAGCGCGAGCGATTCGCCGGGCTTGATGTGCAAGTCGACGTCGACGAGAGACATCTGCTCGGCGCCGGGATAGCGGAAGCTGACGCGCTCGAAGCGCACGCCGTCCTGCGGCTGTGGACCGTGCACTACGCTGCCCTGCGAGCCTTCGACCGGGGTCTCCAGGTATTCGTACAACGTCGACAGGTACAGGTTGTCTTCGTACATACCGCCGACTGCGGAGAGAATCGCCGAGACGGCCGACTGGCCTTGCCGGAACAGCATCAGGTACATCGTCATCTGGCCGAGCGTGATGCGTGTCGCGATCGCCGAGAGCGCGATCCATGCATACGCGCCGTACAGCGTCGCGGTGGCGATCAGGCCGAGGAAAAAGCCCCAGGTGTCGCGCCGGATCGTCAGGTCGCGATCCTCGCGGTACAGCTTGCGGAAGATGTTGCGGTACCGATCGAGGAACAGCGGACCGAGCCCGAACAGCTTCACTTCCTTGGCGTGGTCCTCGCGCGCCAGCACTGTCTCCAGGTACAGCTGCATGCGCGTCTCGGGCGAGCGCCACAGGAACAGCCGGAACTTGTCGCCGGAGAATTTCGCTTCGGCAAGGAATGCGGGCAGACCCGCGAGCACGAGCAGCACGACCGCCCACGGCGAGAAGTTGATCAGCAGCGTGCAGAAGCTGATCAGCGACACGGCGTTCTGCACCAGGCCGAACGTGCGCATGACGAGCGACAACGGACGGCTCGAAGCTTCGCGGCGCGCGCGCGTCAGCTTGTCGTAGAACTCGGAGTTCTCGAAATGCTCCAGCTCCAGCGTCAGCGCTTTCTCGAGGATCATCACGTTGACGCGCTGACCGAGCTGCGCGCGCAACAGCGATTGACACAACGAGAGCCCACGCTGGGCACCGGCGATCGCCGCGACCAGCAACCCTTCGCACGCAACCAGCACGAGCGCGTGTTGAGTAAGCGCCGCGCGGTTCGCCGCTTCCGACTGAATCGCGGCGACGACGGCATCGACGATCAGCGCACCGACATACGCGACAGCTGCGGGCAGCGCGCCGGCGACCAGCGTCAGCGCTGCGAAGGCGATGGTGAGTGTGCGGCTGGTCGTCCACACCAGCTCCAGTGCGCGGTGGCTGTAGGCGAACACGCCGAGAAAGCCCCGCGCGACCTTCGGTTGGCCGAGAACCGGCTGCCGCTTTCTCGGGTTCAAGACAGGAATACGACTGACATAACGGTACTTCAGTGTGGGGGCGCGCTTCACACTCCGCAATGCTCACCCCCTGGCCGGTTGCGTCGACGGCGTCCGAGGCAGAAAATCGGGCGAGTCATGAGCGACCCGAAAGACCGCGATCCCAAGAGCAAAGCGCCGCCGGCTCCCGCCGCCGACAGCAAGCGCTCGGGCCGCGCCGGCGTCGACGAGCGTGGCAACTCCGTGTGGGAGTGGCAGCTCGAGACGGGCGTCTACAGTCGCGACATCAGCACGCAGAAGTTGCGCAAGCTGGACCTCGGCGACCTGTCGATCGCCGAAACCGCGAGCCATCAGCGTCCGGAGGGGCTCGGCGGCGGCAAGGACGCTGGGCAGAAGAAACAACCCGGCGGTGGCTTCAATCCTTACGACAGTTCCGCTCGTGGCGGCGACGCGGGCGGCAACCCATACGACAACGCTCGCAGCACCGGCAAGAAAATGCAGCCGCCCGCGCCCACTACGCCGCCGGCGCGCAAGCCGATGGATCTGAAGCGCCTCGAAGAGTGGATGCAGATCAAGAAGCGGCTGGAGCAGCAGAAGAAAGACGACGACGAGGATTAGCGCGGTGGAATGTTCTGCCGGATCCATGCCGCCAGAGAATTCTCGTCCGCTGTGATCGCTGCTTGCTTGTGAGCTTTGTAGAAGCGCCGATCTGCGACCTGGGCCGTCGTCGCAACCAGGTCCGCATCAGCGGAGCCGGCGATGAACAGATTTCCGGCGGTCGCAATCCGCAAGACCAGGGCCGCCTCTGCCGTTGAGAACTCATCCTTGACGGAGAACACGGCCGGCAGGCTGTGCACGCCCTCGACGGAATCCTCGAGGAAACCCTCGACGAGGAAGCCGCCGATCCTCACCTGGGTGCCGTTCGACAGGGAGAGGTCGCGATACCCTTCTGCGTCCACCGGCGAAGCTCCGAGCTGATCGAGGACCTTGTTGACCGCATCCAGCTCGTCCTCGGTCATTCCTTCATTGACGTCGAACACGACGCCTCGCCTGCGCACCTGCTGGCTGGCGTTCAACGTCTGGAGCTCGAGCGCGTAATGCTTGACGGTGGCCGGCGCCTCCGCACCGCTTGCGGCGCTCGCCAGCAGGCCCAGCGCGCACAGCGCGGTCAAGAATCTGCCGACCTTCACGATACTCACACTCATCGCCGCACTCTCAGACTCGCCCTCGAGTTACCGCCGACTGCGTCGGGCCGAAGCCCGACCTACGACCGGCGCTGACCTCTGCTTGCTCGTTGCGGTGATCATATCAATGAACGCGCGCAACTTCGGCTGCGTCTGCGTGCGCGCCGGAAAGTAGAGAAACAGGCCCGGGCTCGTCGGCAGAAATTCTTCCAGCACGACTTCCAGCCCGCCCGCCGCAACGTGGCGCGCGGCGAACTGATCGGCGGTGTAGATCAACCCCATCCCCTTGAGCGCGAGCGACATCATCAGAGCGCCGTCGTTGACCATGACGCCGCCGGGAACGTCGACGGAGAAGTCGCGGCCGCCGCGTACGAATTCCCAGCGATAGATCGAGCCGGCGGTGAGGAAACGATAGCGGATGCATTCGTGTCGCGTCAGTTCCTCCGGCGTCCGCGGCCGACCGCACGCCGCGAAGTATGCCGGTGCACCGAGCACGCACCAGCGCAGGTCCGGCGTCAGGCGCACGGCGATCATGTCGCGCTCGACCAGCTCGCCGATGCGGACGCCGGCATCGAGATTGTTCGCTGTGAGATCGACTGCGGCGTCGTTCACGTCGATGTCGACCACGACGTCCGGATACGCGCGACGGAAGCTCGCGAGCACTGGCTCGATCACGAGCGGGACCGCGACGCGCGGCACCGACAGCCGCAACAGTCCCGCGGGCCGCTCGCGCAGATCGGCGAGGGCGTCGAACGCGTCGGCGATCTCCGTCGCTGCCGGCCGCACGCGCGCCAGAAGTTTCTCGCCGGCCTCGGTCAGGCCCACGCGCCGCGTCGTGCGCTGAAACAGCACGTGCCCCGTCTTCGTCTCGAGTGTGCGAATCGCCTGACTCACCGCCGCGGGCGTGACGCCGAGCTCCGCCGCGGCGGCGCGAAAGTTCGCGTGCCGCGCGACCGCGAGAAACTCGGACAGGCCGCTGAAACCGTCGCTGCGCGCCATGGAAAGTCCTCGATCCTACGGGTGTATTAGATAGCTCATCTTTACAGCCTATTCTCCTGCGCCCGGTTTATCCGAACAACGGGCGGCGCTACCTTGCACGCCAGCGAATCAGTCACCGCCATTTTCAAAGGAGCACACGTCATGCAGTACACCGCTCTCGGCAACACCGGCCTCGTGGTGTCGCGCCTCGCATTCGGTGCGATGACGTTCACGAGCGGCAATCAGGACTTCGCGACTGTCTACAAGGTCGGCGCGCAACTCGCGAACGACCTCGTCGCTCGCTCACTGGATGCCGGCGTGAATTTCTTCGACACCGCCGATGCCTATGCCGGCGGTCAGTCAGAGGCGCTGCTTGGCCAGGCGCTCGAGTCACGCCGCAACGACGTGGTGATCGCGACCAAGGTCGGCATGCGCAGCGGTACGCCGGTGACGCAGTCGGGCCTGTCGCGGCGTCACATCCTGTGGTCTGTCGACGAGAGCCTGAAGCGGCTCGGCAGCGACTGGATCGACCTCTACATCGCGCACCGCGAGGATCCGTTCACGCCGCTCGAGGAAACGCTCGCAGCGCTCGACGCCGTCGTGCGCGCCGGCAAGGTGCGCTACATCGGCTTCTCGAACTGGTCCGCGTGGAAGGTCGCCGCGGCGCTCGAGATCCAGGAGGCGAACAGCCTCGCACCGTTCACGCACGGACAGATGCACTACTCGCTGCTCGGTCGCGACGTCGAGCGCGACGTGATTCCCATGATGCGTCGCTACGGGCTCGGCCTCACGGTGTGGAGCCCGCTCTCGTCCGGGTTCCTCAGCGGCAAGTACACGCGCGCGACGCTGTCCGATCCCGACAACCGCTTCTCGGGCTTCGACCTGTTGCCGTTCGACAAGGAGCACGGTTTCCGGCTGGTCGAGCGTCTGCGCAAGATCGCCGCGGAGCACGACGCCAGCGTCGCGCAAACCGCATTGGCATGGCTGCTTGCCAAGCAGGATGTCAGCAGCGTGCTCATGGGCGCGAGCAAGCTCAATCAGCTCGACGACAACCTCGGTGCGATGAACGTCACGCTCACGGCGGCGGAGCTCGCTGAGCTGGATGCGCAGACGGCGCTGTCACCCGTCTATCCCAATTGGTTCATCGAGCGCGTGCAGGACCAGGTCACGGCCAAGGCGATCGCTCGGTAAGGAGACACTCATGCCAACGTCACTGTCAGGAAAGGTCGCAATCGTGACCGGCAGCTCGCGCGGCATCGGTCGCGCGATCGCGGCGGGCATGTCGCCCTTTGCTCGCATCGGCGAGCCCGCTGAGGTGGCGTCTGTCGCCGCATTCCTGGCGAGCGACGAGGCGCGCTGCGTCACCGGTCAGAACGTCGGTGCCGGCGGCGGCGTGTTTTAGCCCGCAAAAACAAGAACCCCGCCGAGGCGGGGTTCCTGGGGCATCCACTGGATCGTGCTGATTGCCTGGAAACTATCCAACCTGCTTGCGGCGGCGGAACAGACCGAATGCCAGCAGGCCCGCGCCGAAGAGCCAGAGCGTCGTGGGCTCGGGCACCTTCACGGGGTCGAGTCGCCACACATAGTTGCGGAACCGCACCGTGTCGGTGAGCCCGTCGCGAACGTAGGCGGAGCGCGCCGTTGCCAGGCCGCCCGGATTGTTGTAGCCGGCGCCGCCGACATCGAGGCGATAGTCTTCATTGAAGATCATCCCCTGGTGCTCGCCCCAGCCGTCATACCAGCCGGTGTTGGTAATGGTCGTGTAGTCCAGCGAATTGACGATCGAGATCGCGTAGTCCGTGAAGACGCCGCCGAAGATCGCGGCAGCGGCCTGACGCGCCGAATAGACCTGCGGGTTTTCGGTCCAGGATTGGCCGTCATACACGGCATAGGAGCCGACCAGAATCGGTACGGCCTGCGCGCCGAACGAGGTCATCAGCAACGCTGCAGCTATCAGAAGGTGTTTTTTCATAATTCTGTTCCGGTGATGGGGACGCCCACTCATCACCGGAGCAAGCGGCGGGCCAGGCGGCCCGCCCGATAGACATTTCAGATGCTTGGCAAGCGCTGTCGGCTCGGCGGCAGACCCGCTCCAGGCCGGGTCGTAAGACAATCCGACGTCATTCGTTGACTCATTCCGGTGCGTAGATCTGATCGAAGACGCCGCCGTCCGCGAAGTGCTGTTTCTGCGCCGGGCCCCAGCCGCCGAAGTCGGCGATCGTCACCAGCTCGATCTTCGGGAACTGCTGGGCGTGTTTGGCCGCGACCTGCTCGTCGATCGGGCGATAGAAGTTCTGCGCGATGATCTCCTGCGCCTCGGGCGAGTACAGATACTGCAGATATTCGCTCGCGACTTCGCGTGTGCCCCGCCGCAGCACGACCTTGTCGACGACGGCGACCGGCGGCTCGGCGAGAATGCTCAGCGACGGTACGACGATCTGCACCTTGTCGGCGCCGAGCTCCTTGATCGACAGGAACGCTTCGTTCTCCCACGCGAGCAGCACGTCACCGATGCCGCGCTGGACGAAGGTCGTGGTCGAGCCGCGGGCGCCGGTGTCCAGCACCGGCACGTTCTTGAACAGCTTGCGCACGTATTCCTTCGCGGTCGCATCGCTGCCGCCGGGCTGCTGCCTGGCCCATGCCCACGCAGCGAGATAGTTCCAGCGCGCGCCGCCCGAAGTCTTCGGGTTCGGCGTGATCACCGAAATGCCGGGCCGTACCAGGTCGCCCCAGTCGCGGATGCTCTTCGGATTGCCCTTGCGCACCAGGAACACGATCGTCGAGGTGTACGGCGCGCTGTTGTGTGGCAATCGCGATTGCCAGTTCACCGGCAGGAGCTTGCCGTTCGTGGCAATCGCATCGACATCGCCGGCGAGCGCGAGCGTGACGACGTCGGCCGGCAAGCCGTCGATGACCGTGCGCGCCTGCTTGCCCGAGCCGCCGTGCGATTGCTTGATCGTCACTGTTTCGCCGGTCTTGCCTTTCCAGTACTTCGCGAAGGCCGCGTTGTACTGCTCGTAGAGCTCGCGCGTCGGGTCGTACGATGCGTTCAGCAGCGTCACGTCTTTGGCGTGTGCGAGCGGCGCTGCGAGCGCGAACAGCGCGAGCACGGCGACGATTCGAAAATACTGACTCATGAATGTTTCTCCGGGAGAGATTTCGCTCAGAACTGCAGGCCGATGCGCGTGAACAGCGCCTTCTCGTCCGGCCGGTCGGCGCCGCCCACGGCGCCGCCTGCGAAGCGCGTGACGTCGTAGTTGATGGACCACTTGTAGTTCTGGTTGAAGTACCAGTTGACGCCGACGCCCCAGGCGCTGGCCTTGCTCGCCGAGCTGTCGGGGTTCGCGAACGAATCCGTGCCGCCGGCGAACGCGTCGTCGTCGACGTCGAGCTCCTGGTAGCGCGCGACCAATTCCAGTGCGCCCCACGTGCCGTTGTCGAGCGAGAACACGGACTGGGGCGTGAAGCCGCGGAACGATTCGTCTTCGCCGGTCGCGAACCACGCGAGCTGCACTTGCCACGCCTTGTTGTCCAGTGTCGCGGAGCGAATGCCGGCGGTCGGCGTTGCGCGCGTCACGTCCTGCGATACGTTCACGTACTCGCCGAGCAGGCCGAAGCTGCCGATGGAGTAGTACGCCTGCGGCGACCAGCGCAGACGCTCGCCGTCCGCGAATGTGCCGTTCACGGCGGGAGTCGTGCCGCTCGCGGCCGTGGTGCCGCGGTAGCTGAAGAACGTCTGCTGACCCGGCGTGCGATAGCTGGGCAACAGTGTCGTCGTGGTGCTACCGGTCGAGTCGACGTAGGTGCCGCCGACGCCGAATCCGAGGCCGCGCAGCGCGAAGTTGTCGGAGTTCAGGAACGGTTGGAAGAACACGCGCGCGGCGTAGTCGCCCTTCGTGTCATTCTCTGCGTCCGGCGTCGGCGTGTTGCCGTCGCTGCTGCCGCCGTCGCTGACGCCGTTGAAGTAACCGACGGCGTAGTTCACGACGCCGCCCGCGACGTCGCCGCCGAAGGTCACGCCGAGGTCGCGGTTCGGCACGAGGCTCGTCGGGAACGCGCGCTCGATGAAGCGGATGTCGGTCGCGGATTGCAGGCGCTCGAGGCCGACCGGCACCTTGAACTTGCCGGCGGTCAGCGTGGCCCACGGCTTGAACCGCGCAGCGATGTACGCGTCCTGCACGACCGTCTTGCCTTGCGCGAAGTCGGGCGTGAAGCGGAAATCGTAGATGCCGTTGAGCGTGCCTTCGAGGATCGGCCGCACGCGCCGCAGGAGCCACGTGTCCGCGGTCGCCGGCGTGATGTCGTCCGGAAAGTACCGGCCGTCGAATTGCAGCACGCCGCGCAGTCGCAGGACGTTCTGGCTATCGGCGGACTGGATGCGAAACCCCTGCTGCGGCGATGCCCGCACGACCGGCGTGCTCGACACCGCCGTTTTCGTGGCTTCGTCCTGCAGCTCCAGCTTGCGCTCGAGCACCCGGATTTTCTGTTCCTGCGCTTCCAGGCGCTCGCGCAGGTCCGAAACGTCGTCGGCGGCCGCGGCGCCGGTGGCGAGCAACAAAGTTGCGGAAACGGCAGCTGCAATCCTCATGGGTCTCCCTTCGATGACAATGGCGTCGGCCATCGTAGGGAACAGCCCGCGACACTTCAGTCGAGCGGCGGTGATAAAGAGGTCGGCGCGGGTCGCAGTGAGGTTATGAAACGAGCGAGGGGAATTTGACTCTGCGGGGGAGGCCCGGTAATACTCGCCGCCATGTCGTCGAACCGTGTAGCAATTTCTGGCCAATGGTGGCGCCTCTCATAAAAGGAGAGGGCGCCCCAGACTTACAAGGCTGCACGTAACGTAACTTTCGAATCAAAAACCCATCTCCGAACGCGAATCCGGAGATGGGTTTTTTTATCGCCTCCCGCCCGGACTTCGCGTAACGAGGTCGCTGACGAGGAGCTGCTGCTTGAAACCGCCGTTCGACATTGCTGCCGACCTGGACACGCCGGTGTCGGCTTACCTCAAGCTCAAGCCGTTCAAGCCGCGCTTCCTGCTGGAGAGCGTCGAGGGCGGCGAGCGGCTCGCGCGCTATTCCTTCCTCGGCTTCGGCGACTGCGCCGAGGTGCGCCTGGACGAGCGCGGCCTCACGGTGAACGGGCACACAGGCCCCGCGCCGAACAGCCAGCAGGAACTGTTGCGCGCATTGCGCGATGCATTGGCGCATACGCCGCAGCCGAGTCCTCGGATTCCGGGCGTGCCGCTGCCCGGTGGACTGGTCGGTGTCGCCGGGTACGACCTGGTGCGCCACTTCGAGCGCTTGCCGGCGCGCGCCCGCATCGTCGAGCCCAGTCCACTAGCGCACTATCTCGCACCGCAATCGTTGCTCGTGTTCGATCACCTCACGCGCGGGGTCGCGCTGCTGCATGCCGGCAGCGAGAGCGAGCGCAGCGCGCTGCGCAAGCAGGTCGTGCAGGCGCTGCGCGGTGCGATTCCTCAGAGCGACAAGCGCATCCGCTATTCGCCGGCCGTCGGCAGCCTCAGCGAGGCAGAGTTCATTCACGGGGTTCATCGCACGAAGGAGTCCATTGCAGCGGGCGACGTCTATCAGCTGGTGCTGTCCGTGCGTTTCGCAGGCGAGTGCCAGCTGGAGCCATTCGAAACCTACCGTGCCCTGCGCCTGCTGAATCCCTCGCCGTACATGTTCTATTGCGACCTCGGCGACTGTGTCGTCGTCGGTTCTTCGCCCGAAGCGCTCGTGAAGCTGTCGCACGGTCACGCGCAGATGCGGCCGATCGCGGGCACGCGGCCGCGCGGGCAGGACAGCGCTGAAGACCTGCGGCTCCAGGAGGAGCTGCTCGCCGATCCGAAGGAGAACGCCGAGCACATCATGCTGGTCGACCTGGCGCGCAACGATCTCGGTCGCGTCGCGCGCGCCGGCAGCGTCGGCGTGAATCCTTATCGACATGTCGAGCGCTACAGTCACGTGATGCACATCGTCAGCGGCGTCAACGGCGAACTGGCGCCCGGCAAGGACGCGTTCGATTTGTTCGCGGCCGCTTTCCCGGCCGGTACGCTGGTCGGCGCACCGAAGGTGCGCGCGATGGAGCTCATCGACGAGCTCGAGCCGGTGCGCCGCGGGTTCTACGGCGGCACCGTCGGCTACTTCGGACACGGCGGCGACATGGACCACGCGATCACGATCCGTACGATGGTGTTTCGCGGCGATACCTATAGCTACCAGGCTGGCGCCGGAGTGGTCGCAGACAGCGTGCCGAAGACGGAGTACGAGGAAGTCCTGGCGAAGAGCGCAATCGTGCGCCGTGCGCTGGCGCTCGCCGAGGAGGGCCTGTGAACGCATCCACGGCGCGCACGCGGCTGCTGCTCATCGACAACTACGATTCGTTCACCTACAACCTGGTGCAGGCGTTCATGGTCCTCGGGGCGGAGGTGCTCGTGCATCGCAACGACCAGATCTCGGTCGACGAGGCGCTCGCGCTTGCGCCGACGCACCTGTGCATCTCGCCGGGGCCGGGCACGCCGTACGACGCAGGAGTCTCGATGCAGATGATCGCTGCGTTCGCCGGCCAGGTGCCGGTGCTGGGCGTCTGCCTCGGACACCAGTCGCTCGTGGAAGTGTTCGGCGGCAAGGTCGTGCGCGCGGCGCGGTTGATGCACGGCAAGACTTCGCGCGTCCATCATGACGGGCGCGGGATTCTCGCAGGCCTGCCTGAGCCGTTCGAGGCGGGGCGTTATCATTCGCTGATCGCGCAACCGGACATGATGCCCGACGTGCTGGAAGTCTCGGCGCGCACCGACGAGGGCGAGATCATGGCCGTGCGCCATCGCACGCTGGCAGTGGAAGGCGTGCAGTTTCATCCGGAAAGCGTGCTCACGCCGCAGGGGCCGCTGCTGATGGACAACTTTCTGCGGCAACGCTCGGCAAGGCGCGACTGAATGAGTGCTCTGCGCGAAGTTCTCGAGCTGCTGCTCGACCGCCGCAACCTGACCGAAGCGCAGGCTGCGGATCTGCTCGTGGCGCTGACGGATCCGACGCTTGCGCCGGCGCTCGGTGGCGCTTTGCTCGCCGGCCTGCGTGCCAAGGGCGTGACGGCAGACGAAGTCCGCGGCTTCGCCAAGACCATGCGCAAGCTGGCGCGGCGCCCGATCCTGCCGGACGGCGGGCCGCTCGTCGACATGGTCGGCACCGGCGGCGATGGCTCCGGCAGCTTCAACCTTTCGACGGGCGCGGCGTTGCTCGTCGCCGCGATGGGCATCCGCGTCGCGAAGCACGGCACCAGTTCCGTTTCCAGTCGCAGCGGCAGCGCGGACGTGGTGCGCGCCCTCGGCCTGAATCTGCCGCTCGACGAGAAGGCTGCGGGCGACTGCCTCGCGGCGACTGGCTTCACGTTCTTCTTCGCACCGCACTACCACCCGGCTATGAAAGCTGTGATGCCGATCCGGCAGGCACTCGGCGTGCGCACCGTCTTCAACATCCTCGGGCCGTTGTCGAATCCGGCCGAGCCGCCGTTCCACCTGATCGGCGCGTATCACGTCGACATCGCGGCGCTCATGGCCGACACACTGGCCGGAATGCCGATAACGCGCGCGTTCGTCGTGCACGGCGAGCCCGGCTGGGACGAGGCGACGCCGGTGGGGCCGTTCACGGTGTTCGACGTGCGCCCCGGCCAGGTTGCGCGCACCACCCGGAGCGCGGAGGAGTTTGCGCTGCCTCGCTGCACCGCCGAGGATCTCAAGGGCGGCGACCCCGCCTACAATGCGCATCACTTGCGTGCGGTCCTCGAAGGCCGCGACCGCGGCGCGCATCGCAACGCAATCGTGCTCCAGGCGGCGCTCGTGCTGGAGCTGATGGACAAGGCCCCGTCGTCGCGGGTCGCTGCGGAGATGGCGCAGGACGCTATCGACAGCGGCGCCGGGCGCAGGATATTGGAGCGGATCGCCGAGTTTGGTCGAACCTAGCGCAGTGCTTCATATGTCAGGACTTCTCACCGAAATGGCACAGTCGAGCCTCGCGAGGCTCGAGCAGGCGCGTGCGCGCGAGTCCGAGCAGATGCTGTGGACCCGCGTGTGCGCGGCGCCCAAGGCGCCGCGATTGAAGCTGTCGCCCGAAGGCTTCGACATCATCGCCGAATGCAAGCTGGCGTCGCCGTCGGCCGGCGATCTGTCCGCTCACACGACTGACATCGACAGGCGCGTGCAGGCGTACGCGCAGGGCGGCGCCTGCGCCGTTTCCGTGCTGACCGAGCCGACGCGTTTCGGCGGATCGCTCGCACACCTCGAGCAGACCGCGCAGACGCTCGGGGCGCTCGGCGTGCCGGTGATGCGCAAGGATTTCCTGGTCGATCCGTACCAGGTGATGGAAGCGCGCGCGGCTGGCGCCGGCGGTGTGCTCGTGATCGTGCGCATGCTCGATCGCAGTCGCATCACCGCGCTGCTCGATTGCGCGGCCATGCTGAAGATGTTCGTGCTCATCGAGACGTTCGATGCGGCCGACCTGCACGTCGCGCAGGAACTGCTCGCCGCGCGCAAGGCGCATGACGAGCAGATGTTCGTCGGCGTCAATTGCCGCGACCTCGACACGCTGAGCGTCGATCTGACGCGCCTCAGCCAACTGGCGAGTCACTTGCCGCCGGTGTTCCCGTCGGTGGCGGAGAGCGGCGTCGGCTCGCTCGAAGACGTCAAGACGGTCGTCGACGTCGGCTACGAGATGGCGCTCGTCGGCACGACGCTGATGAACTCCGCCGATCCGGCCAAGCTCCTCGGCGAGATGCTGGCGGCCGGTCGCGAGCGTGCGATGGCCGTGCGCACGCGCAAGATGCACATCGCGACCGGCACTTCGATGGAAGACGAGTAGCGACGTGGCGATCTGGGTGAAGATCTGCGGCCTGACCACGCGCGCCGCGGTCGAGGCGGCGGTTGCAGCCGGAGCCGACGCCATCGGTTTCGTGTTCGCACCGTCGAAGCGGCAGGTGACCGCGGCGCAGGCGGTGCAGCTGGCGCAAGGTGTGCCGCGCAGGATTCCACGCGTCGCGGTGTTGTTGCACCCGACGCAAAATCAGCTGGATGAGGTGTGGTCGGGGTTCCGTCCCGATGTGCTGCAGACGGATATCGAGGATCTGGCGACGCTGCGTGTGCCGATGGGGCTCGCGGTGATGCCCGTAATCAGGAGCGGAGTCAGGCTAAAGCCAGACCCACACAGCAACCTCGCCTCAGTTGGACATTCGCGCGTGCTTTTCGAAGGTCCGGTGAGCGGCGTCGGCAGCACCTCCGACTGGCACGGCGCGGCGCAGCTGGCGCGCACGACGCAGCTGGTGCTTGCCGGCGGCTTGAACGCGACGAACGTCGCCGACGCCATCGCTGTCGTTCGTCCCTTCGGCGTGGACGTCAGCAGCGGCGTCGAGGCGTCGCCCGGGATCAAGGATCCCGCCAGGATTCATGAATTCGTGCGCCGCGCCCGCGCGGTGAGCGAACGGAGCAGTGCATGAGAAGCTCGATTGCGATCGATCCCCAGGTGTCGCTCGCCCGCATCCTCGCGGGCGAATATCCCGACGCGCGCGGCCGCTTCGGGCCGTTCGGCGGCCGCTACGTGCCCGAGACGCTGGTGCCCGCGCTCGATCGGCTGCAGGCCGGCGTCGATCGCCACCTGCACGACCGCGCGTTCCTCGACGAATTTCACGCCGAGCTGCGCAGCTGGGTCGGCCGGCCGACGCCGCTGACGCACGCGCGCACGCTGTCGCAACGCTGGGGCGCAGAAGTGTGGTTGAAGCGCGAGGACCTCGCGCACACGGGCGCGCACAAGATCAACAACTCCGTGGGACAGGTCCTGCTCGCGAAGAAGCTCGGTGCGAAGCGCGTGATCGCCGAGACCGGCGCGGGTCAGCACGGCGTCGCATCTGCGGCCGCCTGTGCGCGACTCGGCATGCCGTGCACCGTGTATATGGGCTCGGTCGACATGGAACGCCAGGCGCCGAATGTCGGACGCATGCAACTGCTCGGCGCTACCGTCGTGCCGGTCACGAGCGGCGAACAGACGCTGCGCGCAGCCGTCGACGAAGCGTTGCGCGATTGGGTGTCAGATCCGAACGGCACGTACTACTGCCTGGGCTCGGCGATCGGTCCGCACCCGTATCCGTACCTCGTGCGCGAGCTGCAGGCGGTAATCGGCCGCGAAGCGCGCGAGCAGATGCTCGCGCAGACCGACAGCCTGCCGGACATCGTGATCGCGTGCGTCGGCGGCGGGTCGAACGCGATCGGCTTGTTCCATCCGTTCATCGGCGATCGCGACGTCCGTATGCTCGGACTGGAGGCGGGCGGCAAGGGCGCGGGGCTCGGCGAGAACGCGGCGTCGCTCGCGTACGGCACGCCCGGCGTGCTGCAGGGGAGCTATTCGCTGCTGTTGCAGGACGAGCACGGGCAGATCCAGGAGACGCATTCCGTATCGGCCGGCCTCGATTATCCCGGCGTCGGTCCCGAGCATGCGCTGCTGATGAGCGTGGGTCGCGTCAAGTACGAAGCGGTCGATGACGATACGGCGCTCGCGGCGCTGGCCGAATGCTGTGCGGCCGAGGGGATCCTGCCCGCGATCGAATCTGCGCATGCGCTCGCAGGTGCGAAGCGTTACGCCGCGGACCATCGCGGCGCGAAGATCCTCATCGGCCTGTCCGGCCGCGGTGACAAGGACATGCCGACGCTGCAGCGAACGCTGCTGAAGGATGTGCGGTGATGGCTGCAGGCGACGCGATCAGCGAAGCGATTCGCAAGGCCAGGTCGGCCGGCAATCCTGCCCTCGTCGGCTGGGTGACCGCGGGGTTTCCGCGGCGCGAGACCTTCCTGCAGCAGTTGGCGGCAATCGCGGACGCGGCGGACGTGGTCGAAATCGGTGTGCCTTTCACCGATCCGATGGCCGACGGCCCGACTATCCAGCGCGCGAGTCGCGCAGCTCTCGCTCAAGGCGTCACTCTCCGCTGGATCCTCTCCGAGCTCGCCGGTCTGCGCCCCACACCCCGCGCTCCACTGCTCCTCATGAGCTATCTCAATCCGCTGCTCGCGTACGGGCTCGACCGACTGCCCGACGACGCTGCGCGCGCAGGAATCTCTGGCTTCATCGTCCCCGATCTGCCATTCGAGGAATGCGCGGATATTCGCGCCGCACTTGCGGCACGAGGGCTCGCGCTCGTGCAGTTAGTCACGCCTGTCACTCCGACGGAACGCATCCAGATGCTTTCCGCCGCCAGCAGCGGCTTCATCTACGCTGTCACGATGACCGGTACGACCGGGAAGAATGCGGCAGTGTCGCCGGAAGCGCTGGAGTACTTCGCGCGCGTCAGGAGCATTTCGCCGCTGCCCGTGTGCGCTGGCTTCGGTATTCGCAGCCGCGAGCAAGTCGCCCGACTGTCTCCGCACGTCGACGGCATCATCGTCGCGTCGGCGCTCATCGAAGTGCAGGAGCGCGGCGCGGATCCCGCGGAATTTCTGCGCAGTCTGCGCTAGCCCATCCGATCAACTGCCGCCGCCGGGGCGCAGGAACAATGTCGTCGCTTCCCTTCTTGTGTAGATACGTCCTGCACGGATACGGTGACAGCGATGCCGATGAGATGGTCGCTGGGCGAGCTGTTCGGCTTGAAAAAACAGCCGCCTCAAAAGCCGCGTCCTCAGGGATCCAGGTTCCACGCGGTGTCGATAATTCCAGGCGCGAGGCCTTGCGCCGCTGCCCATCGGTTTACCGGGCAGCGGTTTCTGGCGGCGCACGCCCCACGACTGCCGCTGCCGACCTGCGATTCGCCTCACTGCACCTGCCACTTCAAGCAGCACAAGGATCGACGCGCCGGCCCGCGGCGTCGCGAAGAAGTCGGCATGATGGTCGCTCCCTATTCGGGCTCCGAGCGGCGCCGCTCGCGCGGCCGTCGCGCCGACGACAAATACTGAATCGAGCGGCGTAGGAAATATTCCGGCAGTATCTGTAGGTCGGGCCTTCAGCCCGACATCAGTCAGGCCAAAGCCTGACCTACAGGAGACTCGTCATGAACGTCGCCGGGAAAATCGTCGCCGTTACGGGCGGCGCAAGAGGCATCGGTCGCGCGCTGGCGCGGCGTTTCGCGCAAGAGGGCGCCCGCCACGTCGCAGTCGCCGATCTCGATGAAGCAGGCGTACGCGCCGTCGCGACCGAGCTGCGCGGCTCCGCGATGCGCGTCGACGTGAGCCGCGAATCCGATGTCGCAGCGTTCATCGATACGACTGAGCGTACGCACGGCCCGATCGACTTGTTCTGCTCGAACGCAGGCATCGGTATCGGTCGCGGCCTCGATACGCCGGACGAGGTCTGGCAGAAGATCTGGGAAGTGAACGTCATGGCGCACGTGTACGCAGCGCGTCACCTCGTCCCACGCATGATCGCGCGCGGCGGCGGCTATCTCCTGAATACGGCGTCTGCGGCGGGCCTGCTATCTCAGATCGGCAGCGCGACCTACGCAGTGACGAAGCACGCGGCCGTGTCGCTCGCCGAGTGGATTGCGATCACGCACGGCCACCAGGGCATCAAGGTTTCGGTCCTGTGTCCACAGGCAGTGCGCACCGACATGATTGCCGGCAACGAAGGCGATGTCGCAAGCGTCGACGGCATCATGGAGCCCGAGCAGGTCGCGGATGCAGTGGTTGCCGGCCTCGCGGCGGAGAAATTCCTGATCCTGCCGCACGCGGAAGTGGCGCAGTACCTGCAGAGGAAGGCGGCGGATAGAGATCGATGGATCGCGGGGATGAGCAGGCTTCAGCAAAGATACAAATAGTCAGGCTTCAGCCTGACAACTCCGGCGTGTACGCGTACAACCGGCTTTGCGTGCGCAGCATGTCCGCTTCCGTGAGCGCCGGTTTCTCGGCGCGCAGCCGCTTGATCAGAGCCACGAACGCATCCGGCGGCACCGCGGGGCTGCAATAGAATCCCTGGTACTGATCGCAGCCGAGCTCGCGCAGATGCTCCAGCTGCTCCAGCGTCTCCACGCCTTCAGCCACCACGCCGAGCCGCAGGCTGTGCGCGAGCGAGATGATCGCCTTGACGATCGCGACGTCGTCGGGATTCGAGAGCAGCTCGCGCACGAAGCTGCGGTCGATCTTCAGCTTGTCGAGCGGCAGGCGCCACAGGTAGCTGAGACTCGAGTAGCCGGTGCCGAAATCGTCGATCGAAATGTGCACGCCCATCGTGCTCAGCAGCTGCAGCGTCGCCGCGCTCGCTTCCGCGTCGTGCATGATCGAGCTTTCCGTCAGCTCGAGCTCGAGGTAGCCGGGCTGCAGCTGCGCGTCGTCGAGCGCCGAGCAGACCACTGCTGTCAGATCACCGTGACGGAACTGCTTCGCCGACAGGTTCACCGAGACGCGCAGCGGAGGCAATCCTGAGTCGAGCCACGCGCGCATCTGCGAACAGGCTTGGCGCAGCACCCATTCGCCGATCGACAGGATCAGGCCGCCTTCCTCCGCGATCGGAATGAACACGTTCGGCGGCACGAAGCCGCGCTGCGGATGACGCCAGCGCAACAGCGCTTCGGCGCTGCGCACCCGACCGCTCGCGATGTCGACCTTCGGCTGGTAGTGCAGCTCGAGCTGTCCGTCGCGGATCGCGTGCCGCAGGTCGGCTTCGAGCGAGAGACGCTCTTCCTCGGATCTGCTCATCTCCTCGCAATAGAAGCGGAAGGTTCCGCGCGAGATGCTGCGCGCGGCGCGCATCGCAGTTTCGGCCCGCCGCAGCAACACGTCGAACGTCGCGCCATGCGCGGGGAACATGCTGATGCCGGCGCTCAGCGCCACCTCGATGTCGTGACCTTCGATCGAGAACGGCTCGCGCAACGCCGCAAAGATCGTTTCGACCGTCACCTCCGCGGCAATGGCGCCGGTGCCGACGCGGGCCACTACGATGAACTCATCGCCGGCCAGCCGCCCGAGGACGTCGCCGCGAGCGAGCACGTTGCCCAGCCGCTGCGAAAGCAGGCGCAGCAGCTCGTCGCCGACTTCGTGGCCGAGCGAGTCGTTGATCGATTTGAAGCGGCTGACGTTGAGCACCGTGACCGCGAACGGTGCGCCGGTGCTGTGCGCTTCGGCGATAGTCTGCTCGGCGGTCGCGACGATGGCGACGCGCGTCGGCAGGCCCGTGAGGGCGTCATGGCGGTTCTGGGATCCGGGGGCGGGCAGAGCGTGCCGCGCCTGCAGGCTGCGGAGGCGCAGCGCGAGCCAGGCCGCGGTGATTGCAGCGCCCACGGCAATGAGGCTCGAAGCCGCCAACAGTATGTAAAGCCCTTCCATTCGACAAAATAACCCGTGACGCGGTCGTGCTGCGTACGTCGAGGTATCGGGCGTCCGTCGACCACCTTGAGGTGCGGTGCGTGTGGAAAGGTCAAGACCGGTCGAAGGTCGCTGCGGAGTGTGATGCGGCTCTCACTACCCTAAACTCGCCTCATGAAATCCCTCTGTGTGTTTTGCGGGTCCAGCGCAGGCAACCGGCCCGCCTACGCAGCGCTCGCGGGCGCGGCCGGTGCGCTGATCGCCCGTCGCGGACTCACGCTGGTGTACGGCGGCGGGCGCGTCGGCCTGATGGGCGCCCTCGCGGACGCGGCGCTGGCAGCCGGTGGACGCGTCGTGGGCGTGATTCCGCAGATGCTGATCGATCGCGAAGCCGGGCACGCGGGCCTGTCGCAGCTGCACGTCGTGCACACGATGTCGGAGCGCAAGCTCCTGATGGGCGATCTCTCCGACGCATTCCTGGCGCTGCCCGGCGGCATCGGCACGATGGACGAGTTGTTCGAAGCGTGGACCTGGACGCAGCTCGGCCTCCATCGCAAGCCGTGCGCGCTGCTGAACCAGGACGGCTACTACGATCCGCTGCTCGCGTTCCTCGATCGCGCGGTGGAACAGGGATTCCTGCAACAGCGTTACCGCAAGGCGCTGCTCGTCGCCACCGATCTCGATACGGCACTTCACCGGCTGGCCGCCGCGACATCTTGATACTATGCCCCGCAACTTACGGCCACGTGCGTGCCCATGGAACTGATCAGCTGGTTCATCGATGTCGTCCTGCATCTCGACAAGCATCTCACCGAGCTGGTCGCCGACTATCACATCTGGGTCTACCTGATCCTGTTCCTGATCATCTTCTGCGAGACCGGGCTCGTGGTGACGCCGTTCCTGCCGGGCGATTCGCTGCTGTTCGCCGTCGGTGCGCTCGCGGCTGTCGATCAGACCGGCACGCTGAGCGCGGTCTGGGTGTGGGTCCTGCTGACGTTCGCCGCAGTGCTCGGTAACGAGGTGAATTTCCGCATCGGCCGCGCGATCGGGCCGCGCGCGTTCAGCGGCGGGCTGCGCTGGCTGAAGCAGGACTATCTGCTCCGCACCCAGCAGTTCTACGAGAAACACGGCGGCAAGACGATCATCCTGTCGCGCTTCATCCCGATCATCCGCACGTTCGCGCCGTTCGTCGCCGGCGTCGGGCAGATGCGGCGGCGGCGCTTCGCGGCCTACAACGTCGTTGGCGGTTTCACCTGGGTCACGCTGTTCACGTGGGGCGGCTACCTGTTCGGCAACATGCCGATCGTCAAGGAGAACTTCGGGCTCGTGACGATCGGGATCGTCGTCGTGTCGGTGTTGCCGGTGGTGTGGGGACTGCTGTCGAAACCGAAGAGTCAGGCTGAAGCCTGACCTACAAGGCTATCTGCGTAGCGAGAGCAGGCCGACGATGCTGACGCCGAGCAGCGCGTAGCCGGGCCACGCCGGCGAGGTTGCAAGCGCGAGCCAGAGGATGCCGCCGAGCGCGAACGTTGCGGTCAGCAATGCGAAGTCGCGGCGCCGGCCGTCGCGCTGGATTTGCAGGCGCAGCCGTTCGAGATCCTGCGTCGTCACCGGCAGGCTGAAGCGGCCGTCGCGCGCGCGCTGGATCGCGTTCTCGACCAGCGGCGGCACCTGCCGCAAGGCCTGCACCATGTCAGGCAGATGCGTGCGCACGTCCTTGGCGATCGCGCGCAGGCTCCAGCGCTCGTTCACCCACTGCCGCAGCAGCGGCTGCGCCGTCTTCCATAGATCGAGATCGGGATAGAGCTGGCGGCCGACGCCTTCGATCTGCAGCAGCGTCTTCTGGATCAGCATCAGCTGCGGTTGCATCTGCGCGTCGAATCGCTGCGCCGCCTCGAACAGGCTGATCAGCACCTGGCCGAACGAGATCTCGCGCAACGGCTTGTTGGCGATCGGCTCGCACACCGTGCGCACCGCGGACTCCAGCTCGTCGACGCGCACGTGCGCGGGGATCCAGCCCGAATCGATGTGCAGCTGCGCGATGCGCCGGTAGTCGCGCTCGAAGAACGCCAGGAAGTTCTCCGCCAGGTAGTGCTGGTCGCGCGGATCGAGCGTGCCGACGATGCCGAAGTCGACGGCCGCATAGCGCGGGTGCTGCGGATCGTCGAGCAGCACGAAGATGTTGCCCGGGTGCATGTCGGCGTGGAAGAAATTGTGGCGGAACGCCTGCGTGAAAAAGATCTCGACGCCGTTCTCGGCGAGGCGCTGGATGTTGGCGCCGCGTCGCTGCAGCTCCGCCATGTCGGAGATCAGCACGCCGCGCACGCGCTCCATCACCATCACGTTCTTGCGGCAGTGATCCCAGTACACCTCCGGCACGTACAGCAGCCGCGAGCCCTCGAAGTTGCGCCGCAGCTGAGAAGCGTTGGCTGCTTCACGCAGCAGATCGAGCTCGTCGAGGATCGTCTTCTGGTATTCGCGCACCAACTCGACGGGCCGCAGGCGATGCGCGTCGCTCCAGTAACGGTTCGCGAGGTTCGCCAGCGCGTACAGCACTTCCAGGTCACGCTCGATCAGCGCGCGGATGCCGGGGCGCACGATCTTGACGACGACTTCCTGACCGTTCGGCAGCGTCGCCGGGTGGACTTGCGCGATCGTCGCCGCTGCGAGCGGCTGCTCCTCGAAGCTCGAGAACATCTCGGCGAGCGGCCGCTCGTACGCGAGCTCGGCGATGCGCCGCGCGGCGGCGCCGGGGAACGGCGGCACACGGTCCTGCAATTTCTCCAGCTCGTCGGCGATGTCGCGCGGCAACAGGTCGCGGCGCGTCGAGAGCATCTGGCCGAACTTCATGAAGATCGGGCCGAGCTCTTCCAGCGCGAGCCGGAGGCGTTCGCCGCGCGTGGCTTCGCTGGCGCGGCGGAACCAGGTCGCGGGCGAGAGATAGAAGGCGAAGCGCAGCGGGCGGAACAGGTGCGTCGCGCGAATGATGCCGTCCAGGCGGTGCCGCACGAGCACGCGCTGGATCTGCAGCAGGCGCGACAGGACGCGCGGCCTCATGCGCCCGATTCTTTCAAATGACGGGCTTCGAGCAGTTTCAGCCGCGCTTCGAGCCGGTCGACGCCGTCGCGCAGCTCGTCGACGCCTTGCAGGAATTCCTCGGCCTCGGTGCGGTTCGGCACGTCACGGCCCTCTTCCTGCAGATACTCAGCGACGTTCTGCATCAACGTGTCTTTCGCGCGGCGCGCGAAGCCGAGCGCCGTGCGTGCCGCGTTGCCGATCTGGTGGGCTGCCACGTCGCCGATCGCGCGCGACAGCTCTTCCTCCAGGTCGGGCTGCGCGGCTTTCAGCAGCTCACTGAAGGTCTGCGCCACTTCCGCATCGCCTTCGATATGAACCGCGCCACCGCGCAGCGCAGCTTCGGGTGCAGGACCAGCAAGACGCATCAGCGACAGTGGACTGCCCGACAGCGTCGCGTCCGGAGTGCCTTCGTGATCGGTGTGCAGCGTCATGCTCTCGCCGTGCGACTTGAAGTAGACGCTGAGCGGCACGCCCGCGACGTGTAGCGCCAAAACCTTGGTAGCCAGCCGCTGGCACAGCGCCCGCGCCGCCGAGGACGCAGCGAGATTGCGATTCAGCAGCGATTCGAGCGGCGCCAGCCTCACAACCGATAGCCTCGGTGCAGCGCGACGATGCCGCCGCTCAGATTGTGATGGCGACAGTTCTCCAGCCCGGCCTCCTGCATCATGCCGAGCAGCGTTGCCTGGTCGGGGAAGCGGCGGATCGATTCGGCGAGATAGCGATAGCTCGCCTCGTCCTTCGCGATCACTTTGCCGAGCCACGGCAGCACGGAGAATGAGTAGGCGTCGTAGAGCGGCTTCAGTCCGGGAACGACAGGCCGCGAGAATTCCAGGACCAGCAGCTGACCGCCGGGCTGCAACACGCGCGCCATCGAGCGCAACGCCGCCGCCTTGTCAGTGACGTTGCGCAGGCCGAAGCCGATCGTCACGCAGTCGAAACTGCGGTCCGCAAACGGCAGGCGCTCGGCGTTGGCGAGCGAGTAGCGAACGTTGCCGACCAGGCCGCGATCGGTGAGCGCGTCGCGGCCGACGGCGAGCATCGCCGCGTTGATGTCGCTGAGGACTACGAGCCCGGCGGGTCCGACCTGGCGCGCCATGCCTGCGGCGAGATCGCCGGTGCCGCCGGCCACGTCGAGCGCGCGCTGGCCCGGACGCAGCCCGGTCTGCGACAGCGTGAACTGCTTCCAGAGCCGGTGCGCGCCTGCCGACATCAGGTCGTTCATCAGGTCGTAGTTGCCGGCGACCGAGTCGAAGACGGCGCGCACGCGCGCGGCCTTCTCGGTCCGCGGGACCTGCTGATAGCCGAAGTCGGTGGTGGGGTCGTCGCTCATGCCGGAGCGCGATTCTACCCTTTCGCCGGCGTGGGATAGGGAATCCCCAGCTCCTGCAGCCGCGCCAGGTAGTGCCGCCACTTTTCCTCGCGGTCGCGGCCGAGCTCGTACAGGTACGCCCACGTGTACAAGCCGGTGTCATGGCCGTCGTCGAAGACGATGCGCACGGCGTAGTTGCCGATCGGCTCGACGTTCCTGACCCCGACCGCATGCTTGCCCAGCTGCAGCGTTTCCTGCCCCGGGCCGTGTCCGCGCACTTCCGCCGACGGCGAGTAGACCCGCAGGTATTCGAACGGCAGCTCGAAGCTCGAGCCGTCATCGAAGCTCACCTCGAGCAGGCGCGAGCGGCTGCGGGCCTTGATCGCGGTGGGATGCGGCATCAGAGGATGTACCGCGTGAGGTCCTCGTCCTTGACCAGCTCGCCGAGATGTTGGTCCACGTACTGCGCATCGACGGTGACGCTGAAACCGTTGCGATCGGCCGCTTCGAACGACAGCACCTCGAGCAGCCGTTCGAGCACCGTGTGCAGACGTCGCGCGCCGATATTCTCGGTCCGCTCGTTCACCTGGTGCGCGACTTCGGCAATGCGACGCACGCCGCTGGCGGCGAACTCCAGGTGCACGCCCTCGGTTTCCAGCAGCGCCCGATACTGCGTGCACAGCGACGCGTCCGGCTCCGTGAGGATGCGGATGAAATCCTCGACTTTCAGCGCGTCCAGCTCGACGCGGATCGGGAAGCGGCCCTGCAGCTCCGGAATCAGGTCCGAAGGCTTCGACATGTGGAAGGCGCCGGAGGCGATGAACAGGATGTGGTCCGTCTTCACCATGCCGTACTTGGTGCTCACGGTGCTGCCTTCGACCAGCGGCAGCAGGTCGCGCTGCACGCCCTCGCGCGAGACGTCGGCGCCGTGCGTTTCCTGGCGCCGCGCGATCTTGTCGATCTCGTCGATGAACACGATGCCGTTCTGCTCGGCGTTGGTCAGCGCACGCAGCTTCAGCTCTTCCTCGTTGATCATCTTCGCCGCTTCCTCGTCGGTCAGCAGCTTGAACGCCTCGCGCACCTTGACCTTGCGCGTACGTGTGCGCTGGCCGCCGAGGTTGGAGAACATGCTCTGCAGCTGCTGCGTCAGGTCCTCCATGCCGGCGGGCGCCATGATCTCCACACCCATCGGCAGTGCGCGCACCTCGATCTCGATCTCGCGATCGTCGAGCTGACCTTCGCGCAGCATCTTGCGGAATTTCTGCCGCGTCTCCGCGTCGCGCGGCGCGGGTTCCTGCTCCTCGATGAAGCCGAGCGACTTCGGGCGCGGCAGCAGCACGTCGAGCACGCGCTCTTCGGCCGCGTCCATCGCGCTATGGCGCACCTTCTGCACTTCCTCTTCGCGCGTCATTTTCACGGCGACGTCCATCAGGTCCTTGACGATCGAGTCGACCTCGCGGCCGACGTAGCCGACCTCGGTGAACTTCGTCGCCTCGACTTTCACGAACGGCGCGCGCGCGAGCCGCGCCAGGCGCCGCGCGATTTCGGTCTTGCCGACGCCGGTCGGACCGATCATGAGGATGTTCTTCGGCGTGATCTCGGAGCGCAGGCTCTCGGCCACCTGCATGCGCCGCCAGCGGTTGCGCAAGGCAATGGCGACGGCGCGCTTCGCGGCGCTCTGCCCGACGATGTGCTTGTCGAGCTCCTGGACGATTTCTCTGGGGGTCATGGACATGGGAAGAAGGAACCGCTAACCGCTTTGAAGTTCCTCAATAGTGAGATTGCGGTTGGTGTAGATACAAATGTCCGCAGCAATCTCCAACGCCTTCTCCACGATCGTCCTGGCATCGAGATCCGTATTCTGCGCCAGCGCGCGCGCGGCGGCCTGTGCGTACGCGCCGCCGGAGCCGATCGCCATGATGTCGTCTTCCGGCTCGATGACGTCGCCGTTGCCGGACACGATGAAGGAGCTCTTCGCGTCGACGACGCACAGCAGCGCTTCGAGGCGGCGCAGGCTCCGGTCGGTGCGCCAGTCCTTCGCCAGCTCGATCGCCGCGCGCGTGAGATTGCCGTACTGCTGCAACTTCGCCTCGAAGCGCTCGAAGAGCGTGAACGCATCCGCGGTGCCGCCGGCGAACCCCGCGAGCACTTTGCCGTCATAGAGACGACGCACCTTGCGTGCATTGGCCTTCATCACCGTGTTGCCCATCGACACCTGGCCATCGCCGCCGACGGCGACGACGCCATTGCGGCGGACCGAGAGAATGGTGGTGCCGTGCAGTTCGATCATTGATCAGGCCTTGCGTCGCGCGCGGGGGTGGGCAGCGTCGTAGATCTTGGCAAGGTGCTGGAAATCAAGGTGCGTGTAGACCTGCGTCGTCGAGATGTTCGCGTGCCCGAGCAATTCCTGCACGCCTCGCAGGTCCTGGCTCGATTCCAGCAGGTGTGTTGCGAACGAATGACGGAACAGGTGCGGATGAACGTGGCGGCCGAGGCCTTGTTGCCGGGCCCAGCCCGCGATGCGCTTCTGGATCGCACGGGCCCCGAGCCGCTCGCCGCGGGCGCCGACGAACAGCGCCTGCTCGCCAGTTGCCGCGAGGGTCGCGCGTTCCTTGAGCCAGCGTGCGATTGCGTCGAGCGCATGCTTGCCGACCGGTACCACGCGAGTCTTGCGGCCCTTGCCGAGCACGCGCACGGTGCGATCGGCGCGATCGACGTCGCCGAGGTTCAGCCCGACCAGCTCCGACAAGCGCAGTCCGGAGGAATAGAACAGCTCCATGATCGCCTTGTCGCGCACGCCGAGCTGCGTGTCGGTGCGGAATTCCAGCAAGCGCGTCATCAGGTCGACGTCCATCGTCTCGGGCAGGCGTTTGCGCGCCTTCGGCGCCTGCACACCCACGGCCGGATTCGATTCCAGCGCCCGCTCGCGCAACAGGAAGTTGAAGAAGCTGCGCAGTGCGCTCAGCCGCCGTTGAATAGTGCGCGGCGAGGAGCCTTGCCGGAATTCGGCCGCTGCGAACATCCGCACGTGCTGGCTGTCCACGCGGCGCCAGTCGCGCACGTTGTTGCGGCCGCAATGGGCGACGAAGCGCTGCAGGTCGGCGCGATAACTCGTATCGGTGTGCGCGGACAGGCGGCGTTCGACCGACAGATGCGCCAGGAAGCGCGGTAGCCACGCAAGCGCTGAGTCATCCATCGGGCGTGCGCCTCACTTCAGGCGACCCCGATGGCCTCGCTGACCAGGTCGCCGATGCGCGCGAGGAACTCGGTGCTCATGGTCGGATGGAAGCGCTCGGCGTCGGGGCTGCCGATCGCAAGCAACGCGGCGCCAGGCTGTTTGCCCGCTGCCTTGCTGCCGAGAGGCACGAGCGCCGCCGAGCCGATCTCGACCGTGCCGGCGCCGAACAGGTAGTCGCGCTGACTGTCGCGGATCTGGCCGCAGCGCGGCCGGCCGGACTCGAACAGCGTCTCGAACATCTTCAGCTCCGGCGCGCCGAGTTTCACGATGCGCAGGTGGCGGCTGCTCAGCTGCGACAGCGCGGACGCGCTCTCGGCGGGCAACAGCAGGATCCACTCGGATGCGCCGAAATCCTCGCGCAGCGAGGCTTCCAGCGACTCCATCACTGCGCCGGCGTCCGCGGCGCGCACCAGACGACAGGCGAGGCGATGGATCTTCGCGGCGAGCACATCGTTGCCGCGCGCTACTTCGATCAGCTCGCGCAGCCGGGTCTCGAGCTTCTCGTTCTTGTCGCGCAGCGCCGCGACCTGGCGCTCGACCAGCGAGATCGCCGAGCTGCCGCGGTTGTGAGGGAGCTTCAGCTTCGTGAGCAGCGTCGCATGGCGCTCGAAGAAATCGGGATTGCCCTGCAGGTAGTCCGCGATCATGGACTCGTCCAGGGTTTCCTCGTCCACCCGGCCGACAGGTTGCTTGCTCATTCATTCCCCTCGTGGTTCATGTAGTTCAACCGTCCCCTCGAACACGCTGACCGCCGGACCGGTGAGCCACAGATGCTCGCCGGGCCCCGCCCAGCTCACGGTCATCCTGCCGCCCGGCGCATCGACCTGCACTTTCTCCTGCAGCAGCCCGAGCCTGCGCCCGACTGCCACTGCGCCGCAAGCGCCGGTGCCGCACGCCTGCGTCTCGCCCGCCCCGCGCTCGTACACGCGCAACCGGATGTGTTCCGGGCCGACCACTTCCATGAAGCCCACGTTCGTACGGCGCGGAAAGCGAGAGTGATTCTCCACAGCAGGGCCGAGAGTGTCCACGGGCGCGGCGTGCACGTTCGCCACCTGGATGACGGCGTGCGGATTGCCCATCGACACCGCGCCGATCTGCAATTCCTGCTCGCCGATGCGCAGCGGATAGATGTCGGCCTCGCGCGACGCTTCGAACGGCAGCGACGCCGGATCGAAGTTCGGCACACCCATGTCGAGCGATACAGTGCCGTCGGCGTGCAGCTCGCCGGCGACGCGCCCGCCGGGACTGTCGAGCTGCACCGAGCTGCGCCCCAGCTTGCGCGCAACCAGGCTGGCGATGCAGCGGGCGCCGTTGGCGCACTGCTCGACCTCGGAGCCGTCGGAATTGAAGATGCGGTAGAAGACGTCGGTGCCGGCGGCGCGCGGCGGCGCGAGCATCAGCGCCTGGTCGAAACCGACGCCGGTGTGGCGGTCGGCAAGGCGGCGCAAGGCCGCGGCGGTCGGCAGAGTTCCTCGAGTGGGCGCTTCGAAGACGATGAAGTCGTTGCCCAGCCCGTGCATCTTCGTGAACGCCAGCCGCATGGACCGCAAGCATACAGGATGTGCGAAATATGCGAACATGCGCCGCGCTAGCTCACTGCGACAACAACATCAACGACGCGAGGCCGGCATGCGCCACGTGATGGTCATGAACTCGAAGGGCGGTTGCGGCAAGAGCACGATCGCCACGAACCTGGCGACGCACTTCGCCATCGAAGGCTACAAGGTCGCGCTCGCGGACTACGATCCGCAGCGGACCAGCCTCGACTGGCTGGCGCTGCGCGCCGAGGATCTGCCACGCATCACCGGCGTCGCCGCATACGACGAGGGCCTGCGCTCGGTGCCGCGCGATACCGAAATCCTGGTCATCGACGCGCCCGCCCGCACGCACGGCTCGGAGATGAACGAGCTGGTGCGGCGCGCCGAGACGATCCTGGTCCCGGTGCTGCCGTCGCCGATCGACATGAAGGCGTGCGCGCATTTCATGGGCGAGCTGCTGGAGCTCGGCAAGGTGCAGCGTCAGCAGGCGCGCCTCGCGCTCATCGCCAACCGGGTGCGCGAGAACACGCTCATGTTCGAGGAGCTGGACCAGTATCTCGGCAAGCTGAAGGTGCCGTACCTGACCGCCTTGCGGCAGTCCGCCAATTACCTGCGTGCCTTCCAGCGCGGCATGGGCGTCTTCGAGCTGCCGGAATACCTGGCGTCGCCCGACTGGGAGCAGTGGGAGCCCGTCACGAAGTGGCTCGGCAGCAAGCGCAGCCAGCCCAGCTGACGAGCGTCACTTGCGATAGAAATCGTAGGTGTGGCGGTAGGGCGTGTCGGTGACGTAGCGGCCGACGCCGCCGAGCGGTGGAAACAGGAACGTTCGGAACAGCGCCAGGCTTGCGATCTGCGGGAGCGGCACGGGCGTGCGCGCCGGAATGTCATCCCAGCCGAGCAGCAAGTGTCCGCCGTTCACCAGCCGGGAATGGCAGAGCTCGAACGCGCGCTCGCACTGCTGGCGTCCGTCGAGGCCGAATCCATAGACCCCGTTGCAGAAGATGACGTCGAAGCGCTGCTCGGGAAAGAACTCGTCGAGCCTCTCGAGCGGTCCGACGACGTGGCGCCGGCCGGCGAAGCGCCGCGCGCGAGGTGCAGGGTCGATGGTCCAGTAGTCCAGCCCGCGGAAGTAGGCGCGCTCGTAGTGACGCGTGTACCAGTCGCAGCCCACGAAGAGAATCGAGCGCAGTCCGGGCAGCGCCCGGTAGTAGGGGAAGATCAGGTTCTCCAGAACGCGGCGATCCTCGGTCTCCATGCGCACGGGCAGGTGGAGCGCGTAGCGCACGACGCGCACGGTGAAGTCCGGATCCGTGAACAGTCGCTTGAGCGCGCCCTGCGTCGAAGCATCGGTCGGCAGTCGCGCGTTGCCACGCAGCACCTCGGCTTCGCGCGCTTTGAATGCCATGCCGCTCTCCACTGTAGTCCGGGGCAACGTCCGAGCTGGCGCCGACGTTCCCGGGAAAATCCGGGTGGCGCGGCTACGTGGAACGGATCGGGAGACTCGCGCGGATTCCCGTCTCGACGTCCGCGTATTTCAGCACCACGCCGAGGTGCTTCAGCATCCTCTCGTTGCTCACGCGGCGCGATTCGTTGAGGAACGACAGCCGCTCCGGGCTGAACGTGAGCTGCGCTTCTTCCATCGACACCTGCGGCGGCGCCGGCAGACCGGCGACCTTCGCCACCAGGTTGATGAACGCGGTCGAGCTGAGCGGCCGTCCGTCGGTGACGTTGTAGACGCCGCGCGCGTCGGGGTTCGCGATCGCGCGCGCGCAAGCCTCGACGAGGTCGTCGACGTGGATGCGGTTGTTGATCCCGGCTTCACGCTCGCGCACCACCGGCTCGAAGTGCCGCAGCCGCTCCAGCGGCAGGCGCTCCGGACCGTAGATCCCCGGCACCCGTAGCACGACCCGACGCACGTGCCGCTCATTGCACCAGACCCGCGTCATCTCTTCGGCGCTGACGCGGCGACGCGCACGATCGGTGCGCGGCTGCACGGCACTGCTCTCATCGACTACGCCGCCGGCCGTGTCGCCATAGACGCCGGTGGTACTGACGTAGACGAACGTCAGCGGCGGCACCGTCGCCAGCTGCAGGAAGCGGTCGAGCCGCAGGTCGCTCTCGCCGAGCACCGGCGGCGGCGTCAGGTAAACGATCGCTTCCTGGTCGAGACGTTCCGGGATCGTCACGCCGGCGCGCACTCGATCCAGATCGATGGCGAGCGCGCGTATACCCAGTTGGTCCAGCTCCGCGACGCGCTGGGCGGAGCGCACCAGGCCCGTGACGTCGTATTGCGTCTGCAGGCGCAGCGCCAGCCGCTGGCCGACATAGCCGCATCCCGCGATCAGGACGTGGCGGCTCATGTAAACGGCTTCCGTGTCGAGGAGGGGTGGGCAGTGCGCATTGACGGGACGTCGGCAGTGATTTAAATTTCAGTCATTCCTGAAATCACGGACCAGTCCGATGAAACTTACCGCAACGGTGCAACGCTGCATTCTGCATTGGGGCGAAATGGCGAGCCGGTGGGGCGTCAGCCGCTCGGTGGCGCAGATCCACGCGCTGCTGTTCCTGGCGCCGCAGCCGCTGACGGCGGACGAGATTGCCGAATCGCTGTCGGTTGCCCGCTCGAACGTCAGCGTCAGCCTCAAGGAGCTGCAGTCGTGGGATCTGGTGAGCGTGACGCATGTGCTGGGCGACCGGCGCGATTATTTCCAGGCCCGCAAGGATATCTGGGAAGTGCTGGCGATGATCATGGACGGCCGCAAGAAGCGCGAGATCGACCCGACGGTGCAGACCCTGCGCGAGTGCGTCGCCGAGAGCAAGCGCGACCACGAGACGCCCGATGAGGTCAAGGAGCGCATCGGCACGATGCTGGAATTCCTCGAAGAAGTGTCGGGGTGGTACGACCAGATCCGCGGCATGCCGCGCCCGACGTTGCTGAAGCTGATGCGCATGGGGACCAAGGTCGCAAGAGTCATCGGCTGACGGCGTCGAGCTTCGCCAGCACGTCCGGCGCGTAGTCGAAGGAGTCGAAGAACAGCTGCTGCGCCGGCAGGCCGCGCGCCAGGAACTCGTGCCTCACTGATTCGACCATCGCGGGCGGGCCGCTCGCATAGACGTCCAGTTGCTGCAGGTGCGGATGATCTTCGAGCGCCGCGGCGTGAACGAAGCCGCGCCGGCCCGTCCAGCGGTCGTCCGGTCGTGCATCGGAAAGGACCGGCGTGTAGCGCAGGTTCGGATGCGCTGCGCAGAGCGCCAGCACCTGCTCGTGCTCGTACAAGTCCTGTCGGGTCTGCGCGCCCCAATACAGGTGCAACGGCCGGCGATCGCCGACTTCCAGCAGATCGCGCAGCATCGAGCGCAGCGGCGCATAACCGGTGCCACCGCCGATCAGCAGCGCCGGCCGCGGCGACTCGCGCCGGAACCAGAACTGGCCGAGCGGACCTTCGATTCGCAGCAGCGTCTTCTCTTTCATGCCGTTGAACAGCTGCTGCGTGAACTCGCCGCTCGCGACTTTGCGGATGTGCAGCTCGATCAGCTCGTCGCGACCGGGGCAGCTTGCGATCGAAAAGCTGCGCCGCCGGTTCTGCGGCAGCATGATGTCCAGGTACTGGCCCGCGAAGAAATGCAACTCTTCGTTCGCCGGCACGCGCAGGAACACGGCCATCACTTCGGGCGCGAGCTTGTGCATGTGCTCGATGCGGCAGGGCAGGCTCTTGACCTGCACCTCCGGCCGCGGCGGGCGGATCTCGCGTACTTCGACGCTCACGTCGGCGCCGGTCGCGTGCGCCTGGCACAGCAGCGCGTAGCCGTCGAGCTCTTCCTCTTCGAGCAATCCGAGCGGCCGACCCCGCGGGTACACGATGCCGCCCTCGCGGATCCGCGCGCGGCACGAGGAGCAGTGCCCGCCCTTGCAGCTGTGCGGCAGGTTCAGTCCCGCGCGGAGCGCCGCGTCGAGGATCGTTTCTCCTTCTTCGACGACGATGACTTGCTGCGAGGGGAGCAGGGTGATGCGCGAATAAGGCATCACCTTCTCCGATCGCCCTGACGGCGATCCAGCCAGCGACGCGCGTGAACCTTCGGCAGCTTCGCCTTGCGGCCCACCGCAAAAGCCAACGCATCGTTGAGCGCCTTGACCGCACGCTCGCGCTCGCCCAGCTGTTCCATCAGGCTCGCGAGCAGTTGGTACGCCTCGAGCCGCGGCTTGATTGCGATGCTCGTTTCGAGATACGTGCGTGCCTTCCCGTACAGCTCGGCGCGCGCCGCGAGCAGCGCGCACGTCAACAGCAACGCTGCATCCTCGGGATGTTTCGGCAGCCAGGATTCGGCGCGCTCCAGCACCTGGAACGGCTCGTCGGTCTCGACTTCGCCGTACGTGAGAACGGTGCTCTCGTCCCACGAGCGCTCGATGCTTTCGCGCAGCACCGCTTCCGCGGACTCGTGGTCCTCGCAAGCCATCGCCGCACGCGCGTACGCGACGACGATGTCAGGGCGGCGCGCCACCGACTTGGGAATGTCTTTCCAGGCCGATGCCAGTTGCTCGGGATCGGCCGCGGCGCCTGCGGCTTTCAGCCGATCCAGGTAGATCTGCGCGACGGTTTCGTCGGCGACCGCCGGCGGGATACCGCGCGTGCTGCGCAATCGCGGCTCCATCTCGAGCAGCCGCTGCCACGCACCGGTCTGGCGATGGACGCGCGAAAGCAGCAGCAGTCCGCGCGCATTCTGTTCGCCGCTCGCTTCCAGCTGTTCCAGCGTCGCCAACGCCGACGCAAGCTGTTTGTGCTTGAGGTGGATCTCCGCCTGCATGATGAGCACCGGCGCACGACGATCGGTCGAAGCTTCGAGCGCCCGGGAGAGCAGCTCATCGCGCCGCTGCGCCGCGCCCTGCAAGTCGGCGGCGCGCGCCGCGACCAGGTAATGCGCGACCGGATTCTCGGCGTCGCGTGCGTAGCGCGTGAGCGTCTTCTCGGCTGCGTCGTACTCGCCCGCGGAGAGCTCCAGCAGACCTTGTCCGAGGCTGCGACGCGCCCGTTCGAGCCGGCGCTGCTCTTGATTCCGTCGCCACAGCTGTCGCGCGCTGATGGCGCGAACCACGAGCCGCACGGCGAAGTACGCCGCGACGAGCAGCAACAGGAACGTGATGGCCGACATCTCGACGAGTCGACCGGCGAAACGCAGCGCGACGTAGCCGGGATCGGCGAGCAGCAGATTGGCGAGCAGCGCGCCCAGGATGGCTGCCGCAGCGATGTACAGACCTCCCTTCATCGCCGCGCCCTCATTCCGGGCCCGGACGCGCGGGCAGCAGCCGCTGCAGCGCTCGCGACGATCCGGAGATGTCCGGCAGCTGCGGATCGATGTCGACGGGTTCGAGCTGCTGAATCTGCTCGAGCAGCGCCTGTGCGTCCGGGCTGGACAGCTCGAAGAAATCTCCGAGCCAGCGGCGCGCTCCAGCGAGCGCTTCACGATAGGCGACAGCGTCGTGCCTCGCGACAGCCGTACGTGCTGCAAACAACAGCAACTGCAAATGCTGTCGGCGTACCTGGGCTTCGTCGGCAGTCACGATGCTGCCGGCGCGATTGTCCACGGCACGCACGACGATGAGACTGGCGAATGCGCGACGCGCCATCGCCCAGGCACGCGCGAGCATGCCTTCGGGCAGTTCCGTGCGATCGGTGGTGCGCCGCTCGGTCGCGAGAATGCCTTTGATCGGCAGATGCCCTACCTCTTC
This sequence comes from Steroidobacteraceae bacterium, assembly GCA_035275585.1. Classification (GTDB taxonomy): domain Bacteria; phylum Pseudomonadota; class Gammaproteobacteria; order Steroidobacterales; family Steroidobacteraceae; genus Steroidobacter. The sequence continues at coordinate 62,390 of DATEML010000019.1, forward strand.
TTCCGCGCTCGCGAGCCGGGAGAGAACGCCAACCGTATCGGGTTGACGGACCGCGCGCAGCGCAGTCAGCTCGCGAGCGATCTGCTGCCTCACGGGCGCCACCGACTGGTCGCGCAGCGCGGCCAGTCGGGTGTCTGCCGATTCGAGTGCGACGATCGCTGTCTGCACGTCACGGTCGAGCGCGAGACGGCGTTGTCCCAGTTCGAGCAGGAACATCGCCTCGGCGCGCGACCAGGCGCGTTCCGGTCCTTCGGCGCGGCCACGCAGCTGCTCGACGGATAACACCAGCTCCTCGACCTGCTTCGGCACGTCTTCCAGAACGTCGACGCGTCGATCGAGGTCGCGCGCGGCCGCGCGCTGGCGGTTCCCAAGACTCTTGAGATCGGCGCGTAGTTGCGCGCGCTCCGCGTCGAGCGCGCGAGCAGCGTCATTGGTGCGATCGAGACGGTCGCGGGTCGAATCGATCCGCAGCAGCGCATAGATCGAGGTCGCGAGCGCCAGCGCGGCCATCGCCGTCGTCAGGCGACTGTACGTATGAGCGCGCCGTACTCGCGGCTGTTCGGGGACGCCTCCCGAAGCGGGGATGATTTCCGAACCAGTGTCGGCCATGGGAGATCAGGCGGGTGGGGAATGAGCGACCCGCGGTGCGTATGGTATCACCGTGTACGTGCGCGCATGCGCCATTGCGCCAGCGCGCCGATCATCGATGCATCGTCCGCACCAGCGGCGACGATGGCGTCTGCACGCAGTCCTGCGCCGACAGCCGCCGCTACGATCCTCCTGCTCGGCACCAGCAGCGTCGTACTACTTAACAGTTGTCGGCCGCGCTCGGTCAGCATCGCCTGGAGGTTGTGCAAGGTCTCGATGCTGGTCACGGTCACCACGTCGATGCCCTCGTCGGACCAGCGTGTTTCGAGCTCGGCGACCCGGGCGGCGTCCACTTGCGGGCGCACCCGCCGGTACACCTCCAGAGTCTCGACCACCATGCCCTGCGCGACGAAGGTCTCCTTCAACAACTCGCGGCCGCCTTCGCCGTGCACGATCAGTACGCGCGCGCCGCTGGCGAGCTGCAACTGCGGGTGCGCGAGCAAGGCCTCGCTCGTGAAGCCAGCTTCGGGAACGATGTCGGCGGCGAGCTTCGCGGCCGCGAGCGCGGCAGCGGTTGCGCGACCGATCGCCGCGATGCGCGTGCGTGAGCCCTTGCTGATTTGCTGGGCGCCGTGCTCGACCGCGTTGACGCTCACGAATACGACCAGGTCGAATTCAACGGGCGCAACGCCGGCCGCAATCGCCAGCGGCTCGATCTCGACCGCGGGGAAAGCTATTGCAGTGCCGCCCTGGCGCACTATTTCCTCGCACAGCACCGCGCACTGCGCCGCCGGTCGCGTGACCAGCACGGTCAGATCGGTGAGCGGCGGCAGGACCTTGGGGATCACGGCTGCGCGAGTCTCAGCTTTTCGAGCAGCGGACGCGCACCGGCGTCGAGCAGGCGGTCCGCGAGCTCGATGCCCACTGTTTGCAGGTTCGCGACTGCGCCGCTGTGGACACCCCGATAGATCTCCTGCCCGTCGGGCGAGCCGATCACGCCGCGCAGCTGCACCTCTCCGCCGCTGATCTGCGCATGCCCTGCAATCGGCGACTGACAGCTGCCCTGCAATCTGAGTGCGAACGCGCGCTCGGTCTCGCAGCACTGCGATGCAAGCAGATCGTTGAGCGCGCGAACGAGCTCGATGCTGCGGGCGTCATCCGCGCGGCATTCGATGCCGATGATGCCCTGGCCGACGGCCGGCACGAACTGCTCCAGGTCGAAGCGGTGCGTGATGCGATCTGCGAGCCCGAGACGGATCAGCCCCGCGGCGGCCAGCACGATTGCGTCGTACTGGCCCTCGTCCAGCTTGCGCAGCCGCGTCTCGACATTACCGCGCAGCGTGAGCAGCTGCAGGTCGGGCCGTGCGTATTTCAGCTGGCATTGCCGGCGCAGACTGGACGTGCCGACCCGCGCGCCCTGCGGCAGGACGCTGAAGTTCTCGTGGCGCAGCGACACGAAGGCGTCGTGAGGATCGGCACGCGGCAGCATCGCGGCCAGCGTCATGCCCGGCGGCATGTCGCTCGGCACGTCTTTCATCGAGTGTACGGCGATGTCGGCACGGCCTTCGGAGATCGCGATCTCCAGCTCCTTGATGAACAGCCCCTTGCCGCCGACCTGTGCGAGCGAGCGATCGACGATGCGGTCGCCCTGCGTCGTCATCGGCACGAGCTCGACCGCGAGATCCGGATGCGCGGCGCGCAATTCTCCCGCGACGTGCTGCGCCTGCCAGAGTGCGAGGCGGCTCTGCCGGGTCGCGATGCGCAGCGGGGCGGGCGCCGCGCTCACTGATGCCCCGGTTCGGCGCGCTGCTCGACCGCGAACTGCAGCAGCGCAATGATCAGGGCGAGCACCACGGGACCGAGGAACAGCCCGATGGCGCCGAACGCAGAGATGCCGCCGAGCACGCCGATGAACACCGTCAGCGTGCTGACCGGCGCGCGCCCGGCGACCAGCATCGGCCGCACGACGTTGTCGACGAGCGAGACGAGCAGCGCGCCCCACAGCACCATGAATATCGTCGCGCCCCAACGGCCCTGTGCGGCCAGCGCGATCGCTGCCGGGATCCAAATCAGTGCCGTGCCGCCGAATGGCAGCAGCGCCGCGAGCGCGGCGATCACGCCGAACACCAGTGCGGAGGGCAGGCCTACGATGAGGAACGAAATGCCTACGAGCGTCCCCTGGATCAATGCTGTCAGGCCGGTGCCGTAGACCAGCGCCCGCGTCACCGCCGCGAGGTGGTTGAACAGCTTGTTCTTCTGTTGTCGTGTCATCGGAATCAGGTCACGCAGCGTCGCCCACATCCCCGCGCCGTCGCGGATGAGGAAGAACAGCAGGAACACCATGAGCACGAAACCGAACACGGTGCCGACCGCGCCGAGGAACACCTTGCCGCCGAGCGACGCCAGCGACTGCAGCACTGCGCGCGAGCCCTCGATGATGTAGCCGCGCACCTGGGCGACGTTGATGCCGAAGGTGGAGTCCAGCCAGTTGAGCGTCTCCTGGATCCACGGAACCTTGGTCAGATCGAACACGTTGTTTCGTGTCTGGTCCGCGACGGTGCTCTGCGCCGTTTGCAGCAGGTCGCCGACCTGCGCCGCGAACGCCGCGCTGAGCGCAGCCAGGGGGCCGAGCAGGACGATGAGCGTCAGCACCGTCAGCAGCGCCGCCGACAGCTGCGACCGCCCCTTGAGGCGCCGGGTCAGCCACACGTGCAGCGGATTGAGCAGGAAAGCGATGAACAGCGCCCACAGCAGCGGGCCGAAGAACGGCGCAACGATCTTGAACAGCGCGATGCCGAGCAGCAGGGCCGTGACCAGTGCAAACGTACGCGCGTAGAAGCGGTCCCGGACCGGCACCGCGCGGTGTGGCGAATTCATCGGCGGCGACTCCTGGCCCTGTGCCCAAAAATGCGAGCCGCAATGCTAGCACCGGGATCGCTTGAAGGTTTACTCTGACCGCCGAAGCCAAGAGGACGAGCCCCCATGAGTACTGATGCGAGCACGAATGCGAGCGCAACTGCCGGCCCCGAAGTCACCACCGATCAGCTGCTGGCGGACCTGAAGACCGTCATGGACGATGCCGAGGCGCTGCTGCGCGCGACATCGACACAGACCGGCGAGAAGATCCAGGCAGTGCGCGCCCGCGCCGAGGAATCGCTGCGGCAGGCGAAAGCGCGCCTCAGCTCGATCGAGGACGAGGCGCTGCGCCGGGCGCGCGAGGTCGCGGACGCGACCGACGAATACGTGCGCGAGAATCCGTGGCAGTCGGTCGGCATCGCCGCCGGCGTCGGCCTGCTGGTCGGGCTGCTGCTGGCGCGCCGCTAGCATCGACCCGGACCGGCGCGACAGATGGCAGCCATCCCTCAGGATCAGCCGCAGCCCGTGACCGGGCTGTTTCACTCGGCCAGCAACTTCGCCGGCACGCTGATCGCGATAGCGCACACGCGCCTGCAGCTGCTCACGACCGAGCTGCAGGAGGAAGTGCGGCAGGTCGGCGCGATCCTGCTGTGGGCGTTCATCGCCGCATTCGCGGCGATGATGGGACTGTTCCTGGGTGCGCTCGCCGTCATCTTCGTGTTCTGGGATACGTATCGCATCGCCGCCTCGCTGGCGATGATCGCGATGTTCGTCGCCATCGCCGTCATTGCGGCGCTGATCCTGGCGAAGAAGCTGCGCCAGAAGCCGCCGCTGCTCGACGACACGCTCGCCGAGCTCGCGAAGGATCGCGACAACCTGAAGGCGCGCATGTAGCGATCCTGGATGAGCAAGCGTTTCGATCAGCTCTCGGCCCATCACAGCAACCTGCTGGCGCGCTGCGCCGTGCAGCGGCGGCAGCTTGGCGAGAGCGCGGAAGAGATCCAGCACGAGCTCGGCCGGCTCGATCGCGGCCTGGAGGCCGTGCGTCGCGTGCTGCGCAGTCCGGCGATGATCGGCGGCGCAATTGCCGTCGTCGCGCTGCTCGGGCCGCGGCGCCTGTTGCGCTGGGGAACGAACGGACTGATGTGGTATTCGACCGCGCGACAGCTGCTCAGGCTTCGCCGCGAATCCGCCGCAGCAGCTCCGATGCATGACGGCGGCTGACTTCCAGCACGTCGCCGCATTCGCGCACGCGCACCACGTACTGACCTGAGTCGGTGCGCTCCACCGCGGAGATCTGCTTCTCGGCAATGAGCGCGTTGCGGTGGATGCGCACGAAGTCCGGCGCGAATTCCTCGGCGAGCGTCTTCAGCGACTCGTCGATCAGGCTCTCGCCGCCGCGGTGTTTGACCGTGACGTACTTCTGGTCGGCGAGAAAATAGTAGATCTCGGCTATCGGGATGAGGCGCAGCTGCTCGCCGAGGCGCGCGCAGATCTGCTCGCGCCGATGCTCCATGCGCGCCGTCTCCGCTACCTTGACCAGCCGGCTCGGCGAGATGCGCGCGGCGTGTCGCAACGCGTGCGCGAGCTTCTCCTTGCGCACCGGCTTGAGCAGGTAGCCGACTGCTTCAGTCTCGAACGCTTCGACTGCGTACTGGTCGTACGCTGTGGTGAAGATCACAGCCGGCGGATCTTCCAGCGTGTCGATGTGGCGGGCGATCTGAATTCCGGAGAGCCCCGGCATGCGCACGTCGAGCAGCACGACGTCCGGGCGCAGCTCGCCGCAGCGGCTCAGCGCCTCCTCGCCGTTGCCGGCCTCCGCGACCACTTCGCAGTCTTCGATCTCGGCGAGCAGCCGTCGCAGGCGCTCGCGCGCTGGCGCTTCGTCATCGACGATCAGGAGCTTCATGGCAGCCGGAGTTTAGCTAACGGTTTCATCGGCCGGGAAGATCAGGCGGGCGCAGAACTCGCCGGCGGACTGCTCGGTCTCGACGCGGGCGCGGCCCGGCCACATCAGCTCCAGGCGCTGGCGGATGTTCTCCAGTGCCATGCGGTTGCCCTCGCGCTCGCTGTAGCCCTGCTGCGCCGGGATCGGGTTGCGGACTTCGATCTGCAGCATGCCGTCGACGCGTTTGCCGACGATCGATACCGTGCCGCCGCCGGGCAGCATCTCGATGCCGTGATACACCGCGTTCTCCAGCAGCGGCTGCAGGATGAGGCTCGGGATCTCGGCGCGCATCGGCAGCTCGTCCACGTCCCAATGCACGCGCAGCCGATCGCGCAGGCGCAGCTGCTCGATGCGCTCGTGCGTGCGCGCGATGTCGATCTCGTCCTTGAGCGAGATGCGTGCAGTTGCGTCGCTCAGGCTGGCGCGAAACAGATCCGCGAGGTCCTCCACGGCCTGCTCGGCGCGCTCGGGCGACGAGCGCGTCAGCGCCGCGATCGTATTCATGCTGTTGAACAGGAAGTGCGGGCGGATCCGTGCCTGCAGCGCGCGGATGCGCGCCAGCGCTTCCATCTCGATGCTGCGCTTCCATTCGGCGCTGACGTAGAAGTAGCGCAGCGCCAATGCGCTGACGATGAAGCCGACCCCGAGACTGCGCATCAGGAAGGCGCTGTGATTGGTCGGAAAAGCCGCATTCACCCCCGGCACGTCCGGGCTCCAGAGGCGTCCGATCTGGTACACGAGCTCGGCGATCACGCCGACGCAGGCGAGCAGCAGCGCTATCGCGATCAGTGACGCGCGCGCCGCCGGCAGCGTGTGCAGCCAGGCGCGCGTGCGGCACAGCACGCTCGCGCAGGTCAGGCCGATCCACAGCAGGAATAGGGAGCTGCCGGCGAGATCGAGCCAGAAATTGCTGTGCAGCGCCTGGCGCGAGATCGCGAACATCAGCGCCACCAGCTCGACGATCAGCACGACGGCGAGCACGGCGCGCGACTCGCAGAAGTCCGGCAGGAACAGCTTCGAGGGCGGACCGCGAGTGTCGGAAACGGACGCGGCCATTGCGGCGGTCCTACGAGCCTGGTTTGGTCTTGTCTGGCTGGGCGCCGGCGAAGAGCGCGTCTTTGAGACGGAAGAGCGTCGAGATGTCCTCGTCGCCGTGGCCTTGCTCTATCAGTCGCCGGTAGTGCACCAGCGTCATCTCGATCAACGGCAGTTGCACGCCGTGGCGCGCAGCCATGGCGCGGCAGATCTTCAGGTCCTTCTCGTGCAGCCGCACGCGGAAGCCGGGCGGATAGCTGTCGCGCAGGATGTTCGGCGCGCGATGCACGAAGTACCAGCTCGACCCCGCGCCCTTGCCGAGCGTCTCGATCAGGCGGTCGAGCGGCAGCTGCTCGGATTTCGCGAACGCCATCGCCTCCGCGACGGCCTGGATGACGCCGGCGCACATGATCTGATTGGTGGCCTTCGCGGCCTGGCCCGCGCCGTTCGCACCGAAGTGCGTGACCGTGCGGCCCATCGCTTGCAGGACCGGCAGAGCGCGCTCGAACGCCTGTGCATCGCCGCCGACCATGATGGCGAGAGTGCCGTCGCGCGCGCCTTCGACGCCGCCGCTGACGGGTGCATCGAGAAACTGCGCACTACGCTCGCGTAACTTGTGCGCGGCGCTGCGCGCCGTGTCGGCGCTGACGGTGGAGCAATCGATGACGATGGTGCCGGGGCGAAGCGCCGGCGCGATCGCGTCGACGACCTCGAGCACATCCGCGTCCGCGGAGACGCAGATCACGATGACGTCGCTGAGCGGCGCGACGTCCGCCGCCTTCGCGACGGCGGTGCAGCCGGTTTCCTCGGCGAGTGCCTGCGCCTTGGCGGGACTGCGATTCCAGACTGCGCTGAGCAGGTTCTGCTTGTGCAGATTGCGCGCCATGCCCAGGCCCATCGCGCCCAGGCCGACGAAGCCGGCCCGCATCACTTGCACATCACATCCATCGAAGCCTTGGCGGAAGCGCGGGCGGCGTCGAGTTCTGCGTCGGTGAGGTAGCGGCGCTGGCCATCCGGCAGCGTTTCGTAGAGACGCTGCGAGGTCATGTACTGGTTGTAGCGATCGCGTGCTTTTGCGCAACCGTCAGACTTGTTGTCCGCGGTTGCAGCCGGCGTTTCCGCCTGTTGCTGACCGTCCTGAGCGGCCGGCTGGTTCGCCTTGTCCGCGGCCTGCTGCCGCTTCGTGTCTTCCTGCGCGCGCGCCTGCGCGGCGACCACATCCGTCTTCTGCGACTGGATGTTGAGACGCTCGGCGGGCAGCGTGCTCGGCTTGTCGGTGTACAGCACGTTGCCGTGGTCATCCTTGAACTTGTAGACGTCGGCCGCGACCGGACCGGCCGCGAACGCAGCAGCGGCTGCCGTGAGCATGAACAGGGTTCGCAACATGGTCTTCTCCATACCTACGTCCGGCGCCGCGGGTTTCGTGAGCGCGCCCAACGGCTTGCGCTCGGACGGGTGCAGCATGCGGAAATCGGCCGGAGTTTAACAGGAACCCCGTACGGCGTTATGTAGACAGTCCCTGCAAGGAGCGCGGAATGAGCACTGGATCACAGTCGAAAAACCGGGGCGCCGCGTGGCGCCCCGGCAATGCAGGAGTCGGCGACCGCCTTACAAGCTGTAACCGCGCTCGCCGTGCTCGACGGTGTCCAGGCCTTCCGTCTCGTGCTCTTCCGAGGCGCGCAGGCCGATGACGAGGTCGACGATCTTGTAGCAGATGAACGAGACGACGCCGGACCAGAGCAGCGTCACGCCCACGCCCCACAGCTGCGAAGTGACCTGCGTCAGCGTGCCGGCGAAGCCCCAGGTGCCGGCGACGTAGTCGTAGATACCCGTGCCGCCCAGCGCCGGGTTGTTGAAGACGCCGGTCAGGATCGCGCCGAGGATGCCGCCGATGCAGTGCACACCGAAGACATCGAGCGAGTCGTCGTAGCCGAGCGCGGATTTGAGCTTCGTGACCGCGAACAGGCAGACCACACCCGCCAGCGCGCCGATCACCAGCGAGCCCATCGGGCCGACCCAGCCGCACGCCGGCGTAATCGCGACCAGGCCTGCGACGGCGCCGGACGCCGCACCGAGCATCGTGGGCGTGCGGCGGAAGATCCACTCGGCGAACGTCCAGCCGCACACCGCTGCCGCGGTCGCGAGGAACGTGTTGATGAAGACCTGCGCCGCGAACGCGTTCGCTTCGAGATTCGAGCCGGCGTTGAAGCCGAACCAGCCGACCCACAGCAGCGCCGCGCCGATCATGATGAAGGGAACGTTGTGCGGCGCCATCGCCATCGTGCCGTAGCCCTTGCGTTTGCCGACCAGCAGGCAACCGACGAGGCCGGCGATGCCCGCGTTGATGTGCACGACCGTGCCGCCGGCGAAATCGAGCGCACCGCGCTGGAAGAGAAAGCCGGCGCTGGCCTGCGCCGCAGCCGCGGCGGTCGCGTCGGTGTACGCGTCCGGGCCCGCCCAGAACCACACCATGTGCGCGATCGGCAGGTAGGAGAAGGTGAACCACAACACCATGAACAACAGCACCGCGGAGAACTTCATGCGCTCCGCGAACGCACCGACGATCAGGCACGCGGTGATCCCGGCGAACGTCATCTGGAACGCCGCGTACAGATACTCGGGGATGTAGACACCCTTGCTGAAGGTCGCTGCGGGCGCGAGATTGCCGGCAGCGTCGAGCATTCCCGACAGGAAGGTGCGGCCGAAGCCGCCGAAGAACTCGTTGCCGCCGGTGAACGCGAGGCTGTAACCGTAGATCGCCCACAGCACCGACAGCACGCTGAAGGTAACGAACACCTGCATCGAGACGGACAGCACATTCTTCGCGCGCACCATACCGCCGTAGAACAGTGCGAGTCCCGGCACAGCCATCATCAGCACCAGCAACGTGCTGACGAGCATCCATGAGATGTCGCCCTTGTCGTAGGTCGGCGCCGCCGGCGCCGCGGCGGCAGCTTCCTGCGCTGCGGCGGGCTGCATGCCGATCAGCATGACCAGTGCCGCGAGCCCCAACAGCGCGAACGCCAGTCGCGTGCTCTGCAGCTGCATGAACGTGCGGCTCGTTGCCAAGATTTTTCTCACTGTCATTCTCCCAGTGTCTCTCACAGACCCCTTCAAACTGCCTCGACGCCCACCTCGCCGGTGCGGATGCGCACCGTCTGGCTGAGCTCGAGGACGAAGACCTTGCCGTCGCCGATCTTGCCGGTGCGCGCGACGTTGCTGATCGCCTCGATGACCTGCTCGGCGATCGAGTCGTCCACGGCGAGCTCGATCTTCGTCTTCGGCAGGAAATCGACGCGGTACTCCGCGCCGCGATACAGCTCGGTGTGGCCGCGCTGTCGGCCGAAGCCCTGCACCTCGGTCACCGTGATGCCTTGCACGCCGATGTCTGCGACGGCCTGGCGGACGTCATCGAGCTTGAACGGCTTGATGATCGCGGTGATCAGCTTCATCGCGGCTCGGAAATGCATCTTCTATGCCACGAATTCGCGCGATCAAAACGGTGCCGGGATCGCCTGCGCTCGCGCGCTGCGCACTGCGATGGTGCGGCTTTTCGGCGCGCTTGCCTCAAGGAGGGGCATCTCTCAACATTGCCCGCATGGACGCACGTTCTATCGACGATCTGGCGCGGCGGCTGGCAGCCGCCGTGCCGCCCGGCCTCAGCGCGCTGCGCCGCGACCTCGAGGACAACTTCAAAGCCGTGCTGCAGTCGGGGCTGGCGCGCCTCGACCTGGTCTCGCGGCAGGAATTCGACGTTCAGGCGGCGGTTCTGCGCCGCACGCGCGAGAAGCTCGAAGCGCTCGAAGCACGCCTCGCAACGCTGGAAAACGGCGAGAAAACGCCCGTCGCCAAGCAGTAGCACGGTGCGACACTCCGCCTGAGGAGCGCACAGGAGCCACGGATGGTGTCTACGGTGTTGAGCCGTGCGCAGCACGGCATGGACGCGCCGCTCGTGCGCGTCGAAGTCCATCTCGGTAGCGGCCTGCCGCGCTTCACCATCGTCGGCTTGCCCGAAGCCGTCGTGAAGGAAAGCAAGGATCGCGTGCACGCGGCGATTCTCAACTGCAACCTGCGGATGCCCGACGGACGCATCACCGTCAATCTTTCACCCGCGGATGTGCCGAAGGAGGGCGTGCGCTTCGATCTGCCGATCGCGCTCGGCATCCTGGTTGCGTCCGACCAGGTCGTACAGCTGCCGTTCGAGAGCTGCGAGCTGTACGGCGAGCTCTCGCTCGGCGGAGATATCCGCCCCGTGCGCGGCGCACTGCTCGCCGCGATCGCGGCCGGGCGCGCCGGGCATCGCATGATCGTGCCGCCGAGCAACGTTGCCGAGACATTGCTCGTGTCAGGTTGTCGCGTCGCTGTCGCGAAGCATCTGCTCGACGTCGTCGCGCACGCTGCCGGTTCGAGCCCGCTGGAATTCGCCAGCGGCGCGGCGCCGCCCGTCGGTAGCGCCCAGCATCCGGACTTGTACGACGTGCATGGCCAGGTACAAGCCAAGCGCGCGCTGGAAATCGCTGCCGCCGGTGAGCACAGCCTTCTGATGATCGGACCGCCGGGCTCCGGCAAGAGCATGCTCGCGCAGCGGCTGCCGGGATTGCTGCCGCCGATGAGCGAAAGCGAAGCGCTCGAAGTCGCCGCGCTGCGCAGCATCGCCGGTCTCGCGCTCAAGCCGGCGCAATGGCGCGTGCGACCGTTTCGCAGTCCGCATCACACGTCGTCTGCAGTTGCCCTGGTCGGCGGCGGCTCGGGGCCGCGTCCGGGCGAGGTTTCGCTTGCGCATTACGGCGTGCTGTTTCTCGACGAGCTGCCGGAGTTCGCGCGCAGCGTCCTGGAAGTACTCCGCGAGCCGCTCGAGAGCGGCTCGGTCACGATCTCACGCGCGGCGCGGCAGGCCGAGTTCCCGGCCGCGTTCCAGCTCGTCGCGGCGATGAATCCGTGTCCATGCGGCTATCTCGGCGATGCGCAGGGACGCTGTCGCTGCACGGCCGAGCAAGTGCAGCGCTATCGAAGTCGGCTGTCGGGTCCGCTCATCGATCGGCTGGACCTGCACGTGGAAGTGCCGCGCGTGCCGACGCAGTTGCTGTCGGCGAAGACGGGAACGGAACCGAGTGCGGCGGTCGCGGTGCGCGTGGGTCGTGCGCGCGAGCAGCAGATCGCGCGTCAGGGAACGCTGAACTCGCGGCTCGACAACAAGGCGGTCGAACGCTTCTGCGCGACGACTCGCGAGGCAAGTGTGTTGCTGAATCGCGCGACCGCCATGCTCGGTCTATCGGCACGCGCGTATCACCGCATACTGAAGGTGGCGCGAACGATCGCGGATCTGGCGCAGGGCGAGGCGATCGAGGCGCGCCACATCGGCGAAGCGCTGGCGCTCAGGGTGCTGGACAGGAAGATGTCAGGCTGAAGCCTGACTCTGTCTTACTTCTTGACCGCGCTGACCATGTAGTCGACCGCGTTCATGATCGACTTGTCGGAGAGGTTGGTCGCGCCGCCCTTCGGCGGCATGAAGCCCGCCGTACCCTGGAATCCTTCGATCGCGTGCTTGTGCAGCGTGTCGGCGCCTTTCGCAATGCGCGGTCCCCAGGCAGCCGCGTCGCCGACCTTCGGCGCGCCCGCGACACCGGCGCCGTGGCACGCCTGGCAGGTCTGCTTGTACACCTCTTCGCCGCCCAGGTCGGCGGCCGGACCGGCCGCCTGCTTCGGCGGCTCCAGCGCGGAGTTGTCCTGGCCCGAGACCGCCACCTTCGCGATCGGCGCGATGCGCTCGTTGATCGCGCGGCGCATTTCCGGGCTGGACTGCACCTCCGCTACCTGCGTATCGGAGGCGACGATGCGCGCGAGGATGTAAAGGATGACCGCGATGCCGACCAGGATGCCGAGGACGAGCATGAAGGTGTCGAAAAACTTCTTATCGGGGGCGACGGTCACAGCGGCTCCGCAGGGTCTTTGAGGCTGGAAACGAAGCGCGCAAGTATAGGGGCAAAGCTGCTAAATTACCGCCCCCCGCTGGTAAGCGCCCGTAGCTCAGCTGGATAGAGTGTCGGCCTCCGAAGCCGAAGGTCGCCAGTTCGAATCTGGCCGGGCGCGCCAACTCCGATGCAAGAGCAGACTCTCGCACACCGCACCATCGCCGTCCCCGAGACGCGCGAGCTGGACGTGTTCGCCGCGATGCTCGAGCGGCGCGGCGCGACCGTGTTGCGCTGTCCGCTCGTCGCGATTCTCGATGCGCCGGATCCGGCGCCGGTGCTCGACTGGATCCGCTGGTTCGCGAGCGGTGCCTGCGACGACCTGATCCTGCTCACTGGCGAAGGACTGCGGCGCCTGCTCGCGTGCATCGACAAGAACGAACCTCAGTTGCGTAACGATTTCGTCGCGCAGCTGGCACGCGTGCGCAAGATCACGCGCGGACCGAAACCGGCGCGCGCGTTGCGCGAGCTGGGACTGAAGCCGGACGTCGCCGCCGACATTCCGACGACGGCCGGTGTCATCGCAGCGCTGCGCGCGCAGCCGCTCGCTGGTCGCAATTGCGGCGTCCAGCTCTACGGCACCGAGCCGAACACGCCGCTCATCGATTTCCTGCAAGGTCTCGGTGCGCGCGTGCGCACAGTCGCGCCCTATATCTACGCGAGCAAGTCCGACGACACGGCGGTGAGCACGTTGCTCGATCGCATGACGCGCGGCGAAGTGGACGCGATTGCGTTCACGAGCGCGTCGCAGGTCGAGCGGTTGTTCGCCATCGCACCCGCAGCGCAAGTGCACGCTGCGCTTGCACGCACGCGCGTCGCTGCAGTCGGACCTGTCGTCGCCGATGCGCTTGCGCAACGCGCAGTGCGCGTTGCGTCGATGCCGACCGATTCGTTCTTCATGAAGCCGCTGACGAGCGCACTCGAAGCAGCGCTGGGCTCGCAGCGACGAGCATGAGCGGTGAGTGTTGGTCGTGTGCTACGCGCCCTCTTGACCGCCGCGGAGGTGTTCACGTAAAACACTTCGCGAAGTATACAGCGCGTGTTTTTGCCTAGTTTTGCAGAGCGCACCGCGTGTGAAGCGTGCACTGACTGCGTGGCGGAAATGCAGACGCCGGCCTACAAAAGGTCCTTCCGCGCGTCGCATTGTCGTGCGGAAAAAACAGTCGATGGAATGATGTAGAGGGGGTTGGACGTGAAGCGTGTCGAGCACGCTGTCGCGGTTGAGACGACAACGCATCCGGTTGCCGTGCGCCACGTAAAGAACAACATGGCGCCGGCGCTGTTCCCTCCGCATTGCCGCGTCGCGGTGCACGAGTTGCACCGCCGGCTCCAAAAACGCCAGCTGCGAGAACGGCTGGCGATTCGGCCAGTACTCAGAGTTTCGGCACCAGGCGCGCGCGAGCGCGAGCGGTGCCGGGTCGTGTCCGAAAACAGAACTTACGGATTGCAGGCCTGCATCCAGTCGGCCTAGGGGGTCACAGTGAACATCAAGCGCGCATTGCTCATGTCGGGCGCCTGCGGAATTCTCGCCACCGCGGTCAGCACCGCGCTGGCGCAGGAAACCAGCGAAGTCGCCGAAGTCGTCATCGTCACCGGCTCCTACATCCGCGGCACGGCGCAGGACGCAGCGCTGCCGGTGGACGTCATCTCCGCCGAGGATCTCGCCAAGCAGGGCTCGCCCTCGGCGCTCGAGTTGATCAAGCAGCTTCCCGTCAGCAATGGCGTGCTCGGCGACACCAACCAGTTCGACGCACGCGCCCAGGGCACCGAGGGCTCCGGCAGCGTCAACCTGCGCGGCTTTGGCCCGCAGCGCACGCTGGTATTGCTCAACGGCCGCCGCATGGTGGCGAGCCCGTTCCTGTTCGGCGCGGTCGATACCAACTTCATTCCGCTCGCCGCGATCGGCCGGGTCGAGGTGCTCAAGGACGGCGCCGCTGCGACCTACGGCTCCGACGCCATCGGCGGCGTCGTCAACTTCATCACGAAGGAGAACCTGCGCGGCGTCGACGTCAGCGCGGACTTCAAGCAGATCGAGGATTCGGACGGCGACTACAGCGCCAGCGGCGCGTTCGGCTGGGGCAACGACAGCTCGAACATGCTGTTCGCGGTCGGTTACCAGCACCGCTCCGAGTTGCTGGTGCGCGACCGCGACTGGGCGGCCAAGGACTATCTGGAGAACCCGCAGGGCGGCTGGTCGGCCTCCGGCAATCCCCATTCGTTCGTGCCGATCGGCGCCGCGGGACCGCTGGCAGGCGTCACGCGCGACCCGCAGTGCGCGCCGCTCGGCGGCTTCGCCGGCACCACCGCGACCAACGTACCGGTCTGCTATTGGCAATACTCGCAGTACGACGCGCTGACGGAAAAGGAAGATCGGTGGCAGGTCTACGCGGACTACAACCTCGACATCACGGAGTCGACCAACTTCCACATCGAGGCGATGTACGCCGACACGGAGATTCCGATCTATCGCACGTCGCCGTCGTATGCAGCACTCCAGCCGCCGACGGGGCTGGCGCCGCCGCCAGGCGAGACGGTGGGCGGCACATCCCCCGTCGCAGGCCAGTATTTCGTGCCGGGTAACAATCCCGGCTTCCTGCCGTTCGTGACCGCCAATCCCGGGATCTTCCCGGCGGGCACCGTCGGCGCGCTCTTGATCGCCAATCGGCCGTTCGCGTTGGGCGGCAACCCGCTGTTCGACCATAACTCGTCGGAAGGGCCGCGCAACTACGACGGCTTCCGGGTTTCGACCGGCCTGCGCGGCGACATCACGGACTCGCTGTCGTGGGACGTCGCAGGGACTTACATGGAGCAGAACGCGAGGCGCGAAGGCCGCGACACAGTCGTCAACCGCTATCAGCTGGCGCTGCGCGGCCTGGGTGGAGAGAACTGCAACGTGGCGGCCAATACGCCGGGGTTGAACGGCTGCATGTGGTACAACCCGTTCAACAATGCCATTGCCCGCAATCCGATCACCGGCGTTGCGAACGCTCAGTTCGTCCCGGGCGCGAGCAACGACAATCCCGACCTGATCAACTGGATGTTCCCGGTCGTCTCGACCGATCAGCAGACCACGACCCTGGTCTTCGACGCCGTGCTGAGCGGCAATACGGGCATCGACCTGCCGGGTGGCGCGCTGGCCTGGGCAGCCGGAGCGCAATACCGCAAGGATGAGTTCTCGGCCCGCTACAGCGATCTCAACAATTTCGCCGTGACCCCGTGCGTGAACTCGGTCGCGACCGGCATCATAGGACCGGACCCCTGCACCGACGCCCAGCTGGCAGCGCCTACCGGCGCGCTGCTATTCCTGGGCGGCGCGTCGGATCGCGATCTGGATCGCGAGATCAGCGCAGTGTTTGCCGAGCTGAGCCTGCCGATCACGGACAGCTTCCAGGCGCAGCTCGCCGCGCGCTATGAGGACTACGGCGGCGACATCGGTTCGAGCTTCGACCCGAAATTGTCGCTGCGCTGGCAGCTCGTCGACTCGTTCGCGCTGCGCGGCTCTGTCGGAACTACATTCCGCGGCCCGGCGCTGGCGCAGACGGACCCGAGCAGCATCACCTCGCTGCAGAACGTGGCCGGCACGTTCCGTGCGATCCGCACGTTCGGCGACCCGGGCCTGAAGCCGGAAAGCGCGCTGACCTTCAACGTGGGCATGCTGGTGAAAGCCGGCGGGTTCAACGCCTCGCTCGACTACTGGTCGTTCGACTTCAAGGACCAGATCGTCAACGAGCCGGTCGCGGGTATCACGAACTTCGTGTTCGGCACCGGCGCGACCTGCGTCGGCGGCTTGGCGAACCCGCTGCGCACCCGCTTCGCGTTCCGCGACGTCAACGGCAACGGCCAGACCGACCTCGATGAGTGCACGACCGCCAACATCCAGCGGCTGGACATCAACGTCTTCAACGGGCCGGACGTGAAGACCGATGGCATCGATGTGAACCTGCAGTTCGACTGGGACATGGGGCCCGGTACGGCGACGATCGGCCTGCAGGGTACCTACGTGCTGAAGTACGACATCGACTCGACGTTCGTCGACGGCCAGCAGGTATCGGCGCCGTTCGACGCCGCGAGCAAGCTCAACTATCAGACGACGGCGTACCCGCTGCCGCAGCTGAAGGGCAATGTGTTCGCGGAGTACGCCTTCGGCCCGCACAACTTCCGCTACGTCATGAACTACATCGACGGCTACACGGATCAGCGCGTCACGGAGTTCCTCGCTTCACCGGCAACCAACGGCATCGCGATCACGGCCGGCAAGGAGATCGACAAGACGATCTTCCACGACCTGCACTACCTCGTGCAGCTGCCGTGGCAGATGGCGCTGAGCGCCTCGGTCGAGAACATCACGAACGAAGACCCGTCGTTTGCGCGGCTGGACCTGTCGTATGACCCGTTCACTTCGAGCGCGCTCGGCCGCACCTACAAGGTGGGATTGCGCAAGCGCTTCGGTGCGGAGTAAAAGGTAAGCGTCAGGGGGATGTTGACCGTTCTGGGGCGGCGCAAGCCGCCCCATTTTATTTAGGCACCCCAGTCAATCGGGCAGCGTCCAGCCCTGCTCCCACGGCGGCTCCGGTCCGAACGTCGTTGCCAGAAAGTCAACGAATGCGCGCACTTTCGGCATCAGGTTGCGGCGCTCCGGGTAAACCGCATAAACAGCCAGCTCCTGCGGTTTGAATTTGCACAGCACCGGCTTGAGCGTCCCGCTGCGCAGCTGCTCGCCGAGATAGAACGTCGGCAGCAGCACGATGCCGCCACCGGCCAGAGCGGCGGCCCTATTCACCAGGCCGTTGTTCGACTGGATCGCACCGTTGATCGGCACCGTGTGCAGCTCGCCGTCGGGTCCCACCAGCCGCCACTCGCGCGGCGCACTGAGCAGCGAATACAGAATGCAGCTGTGCTCGAGCAGATCCTCGGGTCGCTCCGGTTCGCCGCGTTGCGCGAGATAGGCGGGCGCGGCGCACAGCACTTGGCGGCACGGCGCGATCTTGCGCGCGATCAGGGTCGAGTCCTGCAGGCGGCCGATCCGGACCGCGACGTCGAAGCCTTCCTCCACCAGGTCGACCTGGCGGTCGTCGAGATTCAGCTCCAGCGTGACGCCCGGGAAGCGCGTCAAAAATGCCTGAATGGCCGGGGCGAGGTGCAGGATGCTGAAGCTCATCGGCGCCGACACACGCAGCAGGCCACGCGGCTCGGTCTGAAAACGCGCGACTTCCAACTCTGCGTTCTCGATCTCCGCCAGCGCACGCACGCTGCGGCCGTACAGCTCCGAGCCGGCTTCGGTCAGGCTGAGGCGGCGGGTCGTGCGATTGAGCAATCGCGCGCCGAGCTTCTCCTCGAGCCTCGTCACTGCCTTGCTCACCACCGGCTGCGACATGTCGAGCGCTTCGGCGGCCGCGGTAAAGCTCGCCAGCTCGACGACTTTGACGAAGATCGCGATGTCGGTCAGGTTCTGCATCGGAATAAATCTCATGCCGCGCGCCCCGATGATCGCCGGCGCGCCAGTCCCTACCGTAGCACCCCGTAAGCCAACATTTTCATAGAGGTGCTCACCATGCAGAGTCAGGATACCCGCCAGGCGCGCGACTACTTCGCGCAGAAGCTGGCTTTCGTCACCGGTCCCTTCGAGCTGGACGGCCAGATCAAACGCCGCGAAGCGATCACGGTCGTCGACGTGCGCCTGCCGAGCGACTACCGCGCCGGCCACATTCCGGGCGCGATCAATCTGCCGCAGGGCAAGTGGCACACGCTCGCCGGCCTGTCGAAGGATCGCACCGCAGTCATTTACTGCTACAGCCAGACCTGCAAGCTCGCCGCCGCCGCGGCCGTCGAATTCGCCTCGGCCGGCATCGCGGTCGTGGAGATGGAAGGCGGCTTCGAGGCCTGGGAAAAAAGCGGCCTGCCGGTCGAGAAGTGAGGAGCGCCGCCATGAAAACTTCCGCTCTCGCCCGGACCGATCTCGGACAGCTCGACTGGTCCCGCGCCGGTGCGACGCTGTTGCGCGTCGCTCTCGGCATCATGTTCATCGCACACAGCGTCGTGCTGAAGTACCTCACGTTCACACTCGCCGGCACCGCGCAGTACTTCGTCTCGATCGGACTGCCGGCATTCCTTGCCTACGTCGTGTTTGCGCTCGAAGCCATCGGCGGTGTGTTGCTGGTACTCGGCGTTCGCACGCGCTGGGTCGCGCTCGGTCTCGTGCCGGTGCTGCTCGGCGCGACATGGGTGCACGCAGGTAACGGCTGGGTGTTCAACGCGCCGAGCGGCGGTTGGGAATACCCGGTGTTCCTGATCGTGATCAGCCTGGTGGTCGCGGCCCAGGCGACCTACGGTTCCAGCCGCTCGCCTTCGGGCGGCGGGAACTGATGGCAGACTTCGCGCAGCCAGTCGCGGAAACGGATGACCTTCGGCAGCTCGAAGTGGTGCGGCGGCGCTACGAAATAATAGGAGTTGTGCTGCCGCACGCTCTGGTCCGAGGGCCGCACGAGGCGGCCCGCCGCGAGATCGCCTGCGACCAGCGACCAGCGCGCGAGCGCGAGACCATGCCCTTGCTCGGCGGCCGCCACCACGGACGCGGAATCGTCGAGCACTGGTCCACGTTCCGCGCGCATCGTGTCGCCGCCAACGCTGCGCAGCCAGTCCGCCCACGGCTCGCTGGAACTGTGCAGTAGCTTGTACTTGTTCAAGTCGACGAGCGCGTCGATCCGGCCGAGCTTCGCGAGCAGCGCCGGGCTCGTAACCGGGAACACCCAGTCGTCGAGCATCTTCTCTGCGTGCAGCTGCGGCCAGTCGCCGCGACCGTAGCGGACGGCCGCATGGAAGTCCGTCTGCATGAAGTCGACCAGCTCGCGGCTCGCGCTGAAGCGCAGGTCGACCTCGGGATGCTTCTGGTAGAAATCGGCGAGCCGCGGCAGCAGCCACTTCTGCAGGAACGAGCCGAGCAGGCTGATGTTGAGCAAGCCGCTGCTGCGATCCTGCCTCAGCTGCTCGACGGCGCGAGTGAGCTCGCCCATGCCCCGCTGGATGCCGGGCAGCAGCCGCGCGCCTTGCGGCGTCAGGCGCACCGAGCGGCTGTGCCGCACGAACAGCGGCGTTTCGAGGAATTCTTCGAGCGACTTGATGTGTGAGCTGACGGCGGCGGTCGTGACGTTGAGGGACTGCGCGGCGCCGGTGAAACTGAGGTGGGCGGCGACTGCTTCAAACGCTCGCAGCGCGTTCAACGGCAGTTTCGTTGCCTCACTCATTGTTCAGTATTTTTTGAGTGCATGGACATCAAATCTCGCATCGGCGCCCAAAGTATATCGATTGATTTAACGATGCAAGCTATCATCCGATGCCCTGAAGCGCGCCAGCGGGGAGCCTCATGACGATCCGGATCACGCCGGCGACGCCGGCCGACGTGCCCATCATCCTGCAGCTGATCCGCGAGCTGGCCGAGTTCGAGCGGCTGCTCGATGAGGTGCAGGCAACCGAAGCGCAGCTACGCGAGCAGCTGTTCGGCGCGCGTCCGGGCGCCGAGGTCGTGATCGCGCGGCTCGGCGACGAGGTCGCCGGCTTCGCGCTGTACTTCCACAACTTCTCGACCTTCCTCGCGAAGCCGGGCATCTATCTCGAAGATCTGTACGTTCGTCAGAAATTTCGCGGCCAGGGCTGCGGCGAGGCGCTGCTGCGTCACCTGGCCCGCACCGCACTCGAACGTGGCTGCGGCCGGCTGGAGTGGTCGGTGCTCGATTGGAACATGCGCGCGATCGACTTCTACAAGAGCCTCGGCTCGGTGCCGATGGACCAGTGGACGCTGCATCGCGTAACCGGGGAAGCGCTCACCCGACTCGGCAGCGGCGGACATGTTTGATTTCGCATCGCTGGCGCTGTTCATGACCGCGACCCTGGCGCTGAACCTCGCGCCCGGCCCCGACATGCTCTATGTCTCGACGCGCAGCCTCACGCAGGGCCGCCGCGCCGGCGTGATTTCGGCGCTGGGTATCGGCGCTGGCACCGTGGTCCACACCGTCGCGATCGCGTCGGGCCTGGCTGCGCTCCTGCACGCGCTGCCGCTCGCTTACGAAATCGTCAGGTTCGCCGGCGCCGCGTATCTGATCTGGCTCGGCGTGCAGGCGTTGCGCGGCAAGGCGGGGCCGGCATCCAGCAAGATGCTGGACCGCGCGAGCGAATGGGCCGTCTTTCGGCAAGGCGCAATCACGAACATCCTCAATCCGAAGGTGGCGCTGTTCTTCCTGGCGTTTCTGCCGCAGTTCGTCGACCCGGCACGCGGCTCGGTCGCGCTGCAGATCGTCGTGCTCGGCTGCCTGTTCAACACGTCGGGGACGATCGTGAACATCGCGGTCGCGTATCTCGCTGCTTCCGCCGGCCGCTGGCTCGGCGCACGCGGCCACGTCGAGCGGATCTTCCGCTGGCTGACTGCCAGCGTGTTCATCGGCTTGGGGCTGCGGCTCGCCTTAGGAGAGAGGAGATGAGAGTCAGGCTTCAGCCTGACATTCCCAGCGCCTCATCCAGATCCGCGATCAAGTCATCCGCGTGCTCCAATCCCACCGACACGCGCAGCAGGCTCTCCGGCGTCACGGAGTGCGGCCCTTCGATTGACTTGCGATGCTCGATCAGCGACTCCACGCCGCCGAGGCTGGTCGCGCGCGTGAACAGCTTCGTGCGTGCGGCAACGGCAAACGCCTCGTCACGCCCGCCGCGCACGCAGAACGACAGCATCGCTCCGAAGCCGCTCATCTGCTTGCGCGCAATGTCGTGTCCCGGGTGCGATTCGAGGCCTGGATAGAACACGCGTTCGACGCCGCGATGGCGCTGCAGGAATTGCACGAGCCGCGCCGCAGTCTGCGTCTGTGCGCGCACGCGACACGAGAGCGTCGTCAGGCTGCGGCGAACGAGCCAGCAATCGAATGGCGAGGGCACATTTCCCGCGGTCGACTGGTAGTTGCGCAGCTGGTCGGACAGGCCGCCGCGATCGCGCGCGACCACGGCGCCGCCCATCACATCGCTGTGGCCGCCGAAGTACTTGGTGCTCGAGTGCATCACCAGGTCGGCACCGAGGTCGAACGGCCTCTGCCACACCGGCGTCGCGAACGTGTTGTCGACGCAGACGAGCGCTCCGCGGCCGTGCGCGAGGTCCGCGATCGTCTCGATGTCGCTGATGTTGAGCATCGGATTCGAGGGCGTCTCGATCCACACGAGGCGCGTCTTGTCGGTGAGCGCCTTGCGTACGGCTTCGTTCTGCGTCATGTCGACGAACGAATGGCTCACGCCCATCGGGCCGATGATCTCGCGCAGCTGCTTCGCGGTGCCGTGATAAGCCTCGATCGGCGCGATCACGTGATCGCCCGGGCGCAGCAGGCTGAAGACCGCGAGCGACGCGGCCGAGCCCGACGAGTACGCCGTGGCGGTCGCGCCTCCCTCCAGCGCCGCGATGCATTGCTCGAGCGCGCGGCGGCCGGGGTTGTCGGGACGGACGTAGTCATAGCCGCGCGAAAACTCGCCATCGACGTCGCGCTCATACGTCGTGCTCAAGTGCACGGCCGGCGCGACCTCGCCGGTCGCCGCCTCGATGTCGCGGCCCACTCGCACCGATAGGGTCTCGATCTTCACCTGCGTCTCCAATATCGCTCGCTGTCCCTGGCCAGTGTAACCTGCGCGCGCTGTGGAGGACGTGCGCATGGGACAGAGGCCGATCGAAGAAAAGCTCGACAGGCAGCTGAAGTTTCATCGGGCCGAATGGCGGATCCAGCGCATCGGCTGGCTCGTCGTCATCCTGTTCCTCGCGGCCGCGTCCGCCGGCCTGTTCGGCAACGGGCCGCTGAGCCACGCCAGCGCCGCGAGCGCGCAAGGACGAGTCGACTACGAGCGGTTCCTGCGCTACGGATCGCCGAGCGAGATCGTCATCACGCCCACGGCGGGCACAGCGCGCGGCATCAGTCGCGTCGCGATCAGCTCTGACTACCTCGCGGGGTTTCGCATCGTGAGCATCACGCCCGAGCCCGCGAGCGTTCAGATGGTCGGCCAGCAGCTGGTCTACGAATTTACCGCTACCGGCGTCGGCGCATCCATTTCCATTCATGTCGATCCGCAGCGGCTGTGGCGTCACCGTGCAGTGGTGCGGATCGACGGCGGCACGCCGCTCGAAATCCGGCAGCTCACCTATCCCTGATTGCAAACGGAGGGACCATGGAATCCGTCATCCGCCCGACGCTCGTGTACTTATTCGTGCTGCTGCTGTTGCGCCTGACCGGCAAGCGCACGCTCGCGCAGATCACCAGCTTCGACTTCGTGCTGCTGCTGATCATCAGCGAGGCGACACAACAAGCGCTGATCGGCGAGGACAACTCGATGATCAACAGCTTGATCGTGGTCGCGACGCTGATCAGCATCAACATCCTGATGTCGCTGGTCAAGCAGCGCTCCAAGTGGTTCGACCGTGTGCTCGACGACATCCCGCTGGTCATCGTCGCGGACGGCAAGCCGCTCAAGGACCGCATGTACAAGGCGCGCGTCGACGAGGACGACGTGCTCGACGCCGCGCGCGAAAGCTGCGGGCTCGAGCACATGGAGCAGATCCGTCACGCGATCCTGGAGCGCGACGGTCAGATCTCGATCATTCCGCGCTGAAAAAAAAGCCCTCCGCGAGGGAGGGCGAGGGGGGTTCGGAATCAGGCGGGGAGTGGCTCCTCGCTTTCGCGAGGACGACGGCTCTCGCGAGCGGTCGCTTCGATCGCCGGCGGGATGAGCTTGTAGATCGCCGGCGTGACGATGCGCGCGACGAGCGTCGAAGAGAGCAGCCCGCCGATGATCACCCAGGCGAGCGGGGAGTACATCGCGGAGTTCTGCAGCGCCAGCGGCAGCAAGCCGCCAATCGCCGTAGCGCTCGTGAGCAGGATCGGCAGGAAGCGCACTTCACCGGCGCGCTCGATCGCCTCGTCCAACGGCACGCCTTCGGCGCGCAGCCGGTTGGTGAAGTCGACCAGCAGGATCGAGTTCTTGGTCTCGATGCCGATGAGCGCGATGAAACCGATGGTCGCGGTAAAGGAGATCGTGTTGCCCGTGAGCCCGAGCAACAGGATGCCGCCGGCGATGCCGAAGGGCACGACGGTGAGCACGATGAGCGTGCTCTTGAAGTTGCCGAACTCCAGCACGAGGATCGCGACGATGCCGAGCAGCGCGATGATGAGCGCGGACTGCAGGCCGCCGAAACTTTCGGTGCGGGTTTCGAGCTCGCCGCCGGGAACATAGGAGTAGCCGCGCGGCCACTGCATCTGATCGAGCCGTTCGAGCACGGCCTTGGTCACGCGATCCGTGTTGTAGCCGCTCTTGACGTCGGCATTGATGGTCACGGCGCGCTCGCGGTTGTAGCGATGAATCTCCGTGGGCGCCGAGCTGAACTCCACGCGCGCCAGCTGCGCGAGCGGCAAAGTTTCGCCGTTGAGTGTGGCAACGCGCACCTGATCGAGAGCGCGCACGTCCGGCCGAGCATCGATCGGCGTGCGCACCATGATGTCGTACTGCTCGCCGTCCGTATCCTTGAACTGACCCGCGGGAATGCCGGCGACTGCGAGCCGCACGGCGCGATCGAACTCCACGGCGGGTACGCCGAGCAGCGCCGCCTTGTGCGAATCGATGTCCAGGCTCAGGTTGGTCCGGCGCATGCGCACCGGGTTCTGAACGTCGCGTGTGCCGGGCGTTGCTTCGATGATCTTCTCGACCTGGCGCGCCACGTCGTGCAGCTGGTCCAGGTCCGGACCGATCACGCGGACGGCGATCGGCGCCGTGATCGGCGGGCCGTTGCGGAACTCACGCACGTGGATGCGCGCGTTCGGATATTTCTCCAGTTCGCGGCGCAGCTGGTCGAGCTCGCGCGGCGTATCGGTCGGATCGTACTTCGAAAGCTTCACGAACATGTCGGCATAGCTGCTGTCGCCTTCGTTGCCTTGCTCGTTGTAGTAGATCCGGGGGTTGCCGTGACCGAGGTTCGAGAAATACGCCTGCAGGTGCGGCAGCTCGCGCAGCCTGGCTTCGGCGAAGCGCAGCGCGCGGTCCGTCTCGGCCAGGCTGCTGCCGTCGGGTGTCTCGACCGTGATCAGGAAGTGCGGCGTATCCGCCTTCGGGAACAGGCTGAAGCCGATGATGCCGCCGACGCCGAGCATCACGACCACGCAGGCGGCGAGGGAAGCCCAGACCGTCAGCTTCGGGCGCGCCAGCGCGCGATGCAGTAGCGGCTGGTAGAACCGATGAATCGCGCCGGTGATCCACTGCAGCATCCGGTTACCGTGCGGATCCTCGCGTTCCTTGAGGAAGCGGCTCGCCAGGAACGGGATGATCGTGAGCGCGACCAGGAGTGACGCGCCGACCGTCACCAGCACTGCGGTCGGCAGCACACGGATGAACTGGCCCGAGGTGCCGCCGATCATCATCAGCGGCAGGAAAGCGAACATGATCGTCGCCGTGCAGCCGACTATCGCCTCGAAGATCTGGCGCGTGGCGAGGATGGCAGCCTGCGTGCGCGAGTGGCCCTCGCGCAGGAAGCGCGCGATGTTCTCCACCACCACGATGGAGTCGTCGACCAGCAGCCCAAGTGCGACGACGAAGCCGGCGATCGAGATCTGATTGAGCGAGAAGCCGAGGAAGTACAGCGCCGCGAGGCCGATGGCGAGCGACAACGGAATCGAGATCATGACGACGCTGGCCGCGCGCAAGCCGAGCGGCAGCAGCGTGATCGCGACCAGCGCGATAGCGATCCCGAAATCGTCCTGCAAGCGGCCGAGCCGGTGCGCGACGTTCTCCGACTGGTCGAAGCCGAGCTCCAGATGGATGCGCTTCGGCAGCTGCGTCTGGAAGCGCTTGGCGGCCGCCAGAATGCGCTCGCGGACCGTGAAGATGTTGTAGCCATCCTTCTGGTTCGCGGTCACGAATACGGCGCGTTGCCCGTTGAAGCGGCCGATGTAAACGTGCTGCTGCGTGTCCCAGGTCACCTCTGCGATGTCGCGCACCCGCACGCTGCGGCCATCCGCAACCGCGACTACCGTGTCGCGCACTTCATCCAGCGTTGCGTAGCTGCCGGAAGTCTTGAGGCTGAAGGAGCGACTGCCGACGTCGACCGAGCCGCCGGGGATGTTCGCGTTCTCGCTTTGCAGCGCCTGCATCACGCGTCCGGGGGCGAGCTTCAGCTCCGCCATCCGTGGCAGGTCGAGGGCGACACGCAACTCGCGCGCCGGGTAGGCCCAGGTTTCCGACGTGCGCACGCCGTCGAGCGTCTTGAGCGTATCGCGCAGATCGCGCGCGTAGTCTTCGAGCTCGCGATATGGAGCGTCGGGGGACACCAGTGCGAACTGCACGATGTTCACCAGGCCGGGATTGGACTTCTTGATCTCGACTTTCGTCAGCTCGGGCGGCAGCGTCGGGCGCAGCGCATTGATCTCGCGCACCACCTCGTCGTACTTCTTCTCGGTGTCCACCGACGAATAGAACTCGGCGACGATCACTGCGACGCCGTCGTTACTGTGCGACTCGATCTTTTTGACGTCGTCCAGCTCGCTCAAGCGATCTTCGATCGGTTTCGCGACCAGGCGCTCGACGTCCTGCGGCTCGGCGCCGGGGTAGGCGATCACGATCTGATAGATCGAGATCGGAAAGTACGGGTCTTCCTGCCGGGGAATGCTGCGAAATGCCGTGATGCCGAGCGCGACCAGCAGCGCGAACGCGATGATCGTGAACTGATAGCGGCGGATCGGAAATTCGAGCAGGCTCATTGCAGGCCTCCTCGATGGCCGCTGCCGCGCACGTCGGCGAGCGGCTCCGCAATGGCGACCTGCTCGCCGTCTTCGAGATACTGCGCGCCGTCGGTGATGACCTGTTCGCCCGCCTCGACGCCGCTCGACAGTGCAACACGGTCGCCTTCGATGAAAGCAACCTCCACGTCACGGCGCCGCGCGTGGTTGTTGTCGAGCACGAACAAGCGTGCTCTGCGGCCGTCGCCCTCGACGATCGCGCCGATCGGCACGTAGACGCGCGAGCCGGCGCTCGCCGAAGCCGGCACGATCGTCAGCTTCGCGACCAGGCCGCTCTTCAGCGGCAAGTCGGTCGTAGCGAGTGCCACTTCGATGCGGAACATGCCGCTCGCGGCGTCGGCCGCGCTCGCAACTTCAGTCACCTTGCCGTTGAGCGTTGCGTCCGGCAGGGCGTCGAGCCGCACGAGCGCAGCGTCGCCGAGGCGCACCTGCACGATCTCGCGATCCGCCAGCCCGGTGCGCACGATGAATCCCTGGTCCTGGGCGCCGAGCACGAGCACCGGCGTTCCCGCCGACACCAGCTCGCGCTCCTCGGCGAGTCGGCGCAGCACCGTGCCGTCGCGCGGCGCGACGATGGCGGCGTAATTCCAGTTGAACTCGGCGGTGTTCAGCCCGGCTTCGGCCATCGCCGCCTGGGTACGCAGATCCTGCAGTTGTTCGAGACTGATGACCTTGTCTTCGTAGAGGCGCTCGCCGCGAGTCGCGTCGCGCTGCGCCTTCGTGTGGGCCTGCCGGGCCTGCTCGACCTGCGCGTTGACTTCGGTCTGCTCGATCTCGGCGAGGCGCTGACCCTTGCGCACGCGTTCGCCTTCGGATACGGCGAGCTTGCGGATCACGCCGCCGACCTTGAATGCGAGGCGGATCTCGTCCTTGTTCGCGAGCAAACCGTTGGTGCGGATCGATGGCGCCGCCGGTCCGCTCGTTGCGGGCGCGACGCGCACGGGCGTCGCGGCAGGCGCCTCATCGGTCGCTTTGCTGTTGCAGCCGGCGACGACGAGCGCACCGGCGAGGATCACGAACAGCTGGGTTCTATGCATGATCAGGCTCCCGGATCCAGCGGGAGATCTCCCGTGGACGTCGCATATTCGAGCTCTGCGCGGCGCGCGACGACGTTGAAGCGAGTGACGTTGTGGTTGAGCTCGGCGCTGGTGAGCGCGCTGCGCGCGTCGATGAATTCGACCTGGCTGATGACGCCCTCATCGCGCTTGCGGCTGGCAATGCGAAATGCGGCGCGAGCAGCGTCGGCGCGTGCGGCTGCGGTCGCGAGCGAGTCACGCGAGGTGGCCAGGCGATCGAAAGCCTGCTGGACTTCGAGCCGGATCTGCTGCGCGATCTCTTCCTGGCGCAGCACGAGCTGGCGTTCGGCGGCCCGCGCCTGCCGCACTCGTGCTTCGTCGCCGCCGCCGTCGAACAGGCGCCACGTGAAGACCAGCGATGCGGTACCGAAGTTGTAGCCGTCGCCGAAGCGATAATCGATGCCTTGCGTGCCGGCGTCCAGGCCGAACGACAGCGTCGGCCACTTCTGTTGGCGCGCGATGAGGACCTGCTCTTCGGCAGCCTTGCGCAATTCATCGACGCGCGCCACTTCTGGCCGGCGGTCCAGCGCAGCGGTCCACAATTGCTCGAGCGCGCCCTCCTGGCCGGTGGGCGCGAGCGGCGGCGTGGTCACTTCGATCTCGGCGAGCAGCTCGCGATTCAGCAGGAAGTTGAAGAAGCTGCGTGCCTGACTTGCAAGATTCTCAGTCTCGCGATGCTGCTGTTCGACCGCCAGCAACTCGGCCTTGGCGCGCAATACCTGGTCTTCGGTGATCTTGCCGTTGGCGAACAGCGATTCGTTGACGCGCAGGTTCTCGCTCAGCAGCAGCTGGCTGGCGGCGACGATCTCGACGGAGCTGCGGGCTCTGAGCCAATCGAGATAGGCAATCGTGATGTCGCGTCGTAGGGCGCGTGCCACGGCCATGCGGTTATAGCTGGTTGCGCCGAGAAGCGAGCGCTGCGCGCGCACTGCCGCGGGAATCGCCGGTGCATAGATCGGCTGGCGCACGACGACGCGTGTGTCCTGCTCTTGCTCGCGGAGGAACTGCACGGTGACGTCGGAAATCTGGGGGAACTGCGCTGGCTGGCCCTGGGCCGCGAGCAGCTCGTTCAGCGTGGAGTAGACCGGGTTGAGGGCCGTGCCGATCGGGATCGAGAACTCGCGTCCGCCTTCGGCGCGGGTGTAACGGCCTTGCAGCGAAACTTCAGGAAGGAACCGGGCTCGCGCTGCTGCGAGCGCTTGCGCGGCACGCTCGACTTCGAGCGTCTCGCTTTGCAGGGAAAGGTTGCTGCGCAGGCCCTCGGCTACGTAGCGCTCGACCACTGTCTCGAATTCGCCTCCGCGCGCCCCTTGGGCGAACGCGGCGAGCGATGCAGTGAGGCCGACGCAACCGAGGACCACTTTGCGCAACACGATCGCACGCTCAGGCGCCGACGTCGTTCAGCTGGCGGATTTCCACCGTGCCGCGCGGCTCGTGCGTGACGGTCGGGTTGCTCACCGCGGCGGCGCCGGCGAAGACCGACCACGCCAGGATGGACACGAGGAAGAAGGATTCGACGGCATTCGAGAAACGCTCGGTGAGGGAAGTCATGGTCATTCTCCTTACTTGGGTTACAGACGTTGAGACGTTAGAACTAGATTCACAGATTAGACACGTGTCAAAAATTGCGTAAAAAAATACCTGTCAGCCCTTCAGCCCACACGACAGCCCGGTGCGGATCAGCTGCAGGGCCTGCTGCGAGAGCTGCTGCACGCTGATGCCTTGCTGCGCCAGCGGCTCTCCCTTCGTGATCGCGATCTGGATCAGGCCGTGCATGAAGCCCCACAGCACACGCGAGACCACCTGCAGCTCGCCGATGTCCTTGCGGATCGTGCCGTCACGCTGGCCGGTCGCAAGCGCCTCGACGACGACGTCGTGCACGCCCTTGCCGCATTCCACGCACTGCTCGGCCTGCGGGCTGGGCTCTGCACCATCAGCCGAATGCGACTCGAGGCGCGCGCAGGCATCGAAAAAATGCGGAAATTCCTGCGCGTAAGCCATGTACGCGCGGCCGCAGGCCTCGACCTTGTCCATGCCCGTGCGGGCGCGGCCAGTCGCTTCCGTGAAGCGCTGCCGGAGCATGTCGAGGGCGCGCGCCGCGATCGCGAAGTGCAGGTCCTGCTTGTCCTTGAAGTACACGTACACCAGCGCGCGGCTCAGGCGGGCGCGGCGGGCGACGCTGTCCATCGTGACTGCGTCCCAACCCATTTCGCGATAGAGATCCTCGGCGGCCTCCGCGATTTCCACGCGGCGGCGGTCTTTCTCTTCCTGGCGGCGTTCAGCGATGTACGACATGGGGCGGCAGCCTACGCCCGCGTTGACACAGTGTCAACAGATAAATCAGTGTCAAAAATAAAATAGTTGTCGGGCTAAAGCCTGCTGCGCAGGGATGCGCGAATGCCGAGGGCGCAGGATGCGCTGGAGCGGCCGACCTACTGACGCGGGAGCAGGAAGCGCAGGCCCTGGTGGTTGAGGATTGCCCCGTCCGGAGTAATGCGCTCGAGCTTCGGGCCTTCCTTGAGTGTCTGACCTTCCGTGTATTTGCGCATGTTCACGAACACGAAGCGGTCGGCCGGTTGGGCGGCGTAAACGTGGATGTCGAGATGCATGTCAGGCAGGGCCGTGCCGCTGGCCGCCAGGGTCGACGGCGTCGGCAGGACTTCCTGGTCCTGCTCAGCCGGGGTCGGTTGCGTCGGGGCCGGCGCAACTGCGGGCGCCTCGATCGGCCTCACCATCGGCGGACCTTCTGGAACGTGGCCAGCCGACGATAGCTGCGGGTCCGCTTCGGGCGCGACGCCGGGCTCATAGCTGCCGGCTTCGTCAGCGAGCGAGTGAACAGCCGGATTCGTCGACGCATCGACCGGCGGATTGCCGCGCGGCATGCGGCTCGCGCTCGCGGGCAACGGCACTTGCGTGCCGGGCCGCGCGTCAGTTGTCGCGAGAGCATTGGCAGTTGCTGTTTGCGGCGCGTTCGATTTCGCATCGTCGTCGCGCATCAACACGACGAGCAGCACGCCGAGGTTCAGTACGAGCAGTGCCGCGACTGCGACGACCCACCACGGCTTGTCGTTGCGGCGCTGGCTGACTTGTACGTCGGCGAGTGACGGTCCGACCTGTCGCTGCCGCTCGTTCTCGGATTTTTTCAACGCGTCGAGAATGAAGCTCATCAGCTCGCTCCCGGGCTGTCCTGCGCCTGGGCGACCAGGAGCGGCGCGCCGCCCGAGTTGTTGAGCGTGTCGAGCACGATCTGCGTTTGCACGCCCGCAATACCGTCGACGTTGAGCCGATGCTGTCGCTGAAACTCCTCCACCATGCGCACGAGCTCCTCGTCGTAGTAGTCGCTGGAATCGCCGTCACCGGAGTGGCCGTGAACGGTGTTGAGCGTGTTACGTAGCCAGCGTACGCCCGCACCTTGCATGCCCGCGGAGAGTGCGCGTGGCGCTGCGACTTGCGGCCGCCACAGGATCAGATAGTCGCCATACCAGAGTCGTGACAGCGATGTGATCGAGATATCGCGCGTCGTGTCGGGGAAGCGGACCTTCGCCGCGTCGGCATCCAGCGCGGCGATCACGACCTGATGGGCGTTGCCCGCCTCGTCGATGAGCGTGAGGATCGCGGGACGGTTGAGTGTTCGCAGCTGGCCCCACGAGCCTTGCTGATACACGCACTCCAGACCCTGCTGCTGCGCCTGATTGCAGGGCCGGCCTTTCGCGGCGTCGAACTTCGCGCCCCACAGCTCGAACAGCTGCGCGAAGGCTGTTTCCGTAGTAGTTCGGCCGGGCTGCTCTTTCAGCAGCGCCTCGATGTCGGCCGCGGCGACGGCCTGCGGAGAGCTCGCTGCAGGTTCGATTGCGACGGGGCTCGGCGCGGGCACAGACGCCGCCGCGGGCGGCGTTGCCGCTGCCGCGACTTCGTCTCCGCCTTCGGCGCGACTCGGCAGCAGTTGCCAGACACCGAGCGCGAGCCCGAGCACGGCGACCGTTCCGGATGCTCCTAGGAGCAGCTTGATCCACGGCGGACTGAACGGGCGGCCGTACACTTCGCCGGCGGCCGCGCGCACCATCGCGGGTCCGATGCGGTGCTGTTCCTGCGTGAACGCGCCGAGCAATGCGCGATCGCAGATCACGTTGATGATGCGCGGAATGCCGTTGCTGAGCCGATGCACTTCGCGCAGCGCCGTGGCCGAAAAGACCTCGCCTGTGGCAGAGCCGGCGACCTTCAGCCGATGGTTCACGTACGAGGCGGTCTCGGCGCGCGACAACGGATCGAGGTGATAGCGACCGGTGATGCGCTGCGCGAGCTGGCGCAGCTCGACGCGCGCCAGCACTTCGCGCAGCTCGGGCTGACCGATCAGGATGATCTGCAGCAGTTTCTGCGACGCCGTCTCCAGGTTCGTGAGCAGCCGCACCTGCTCGAGCGTTTCGGGCGTGAGGTTCTGCGCTTCGTCGACGATCACGACCACGCGCCGACCCTTGGCGTGCGCTTCCAGCAGCCGCCTGTTGAGGATGTCGACCAGGTCCTTGATGCTCGACGCGTCGTCGTCGCGCATGAAGATGCCGAGCTCCTCGCAGATCGTCAGGACGAACTCAACGGGCGTCAACTGTGGGTTGAGGATGACGGCGACGTCGGCATGGCCCGGCATGCGCTCCAGCAGCGAGCGCACCACGGTCGTCTTGCCGGTGCCGACCTCGCCAGTGAGCTGAATGAAGCCGCCGGCCTCGTTGATCCCGTAAAGCAGGTGTGCGAGCGCCTCGGCGTGGCGCTCGCTCATGAAGAGATAGCGCGGATCCGGGGTGATTGCGAAGGGCTTCTCGCCCAGTCCGAAAAAGCTCGTGTACATGCCGACATGCGTCGCACAAACGGGGAAAAGATGATGCTCGCCGCGGTCAGGTCTTGCAACGCGCACGGGCCGGCAAAGGGTCGAGAGCGGTTAAATTCACTTCAATCGTGACCCCGGCCGCCTTGCTGGCCGCAGGGCAGTCCCGATACCCTGCTAGCCACTTTCTCCTCAGCCGACGCTCGACAACCTCGGGGCATTGTGAAGGCACTTTCATTTCACCAGCTCACCAAGACCTATAAGAACGGCGTCCAGGCGCTCAAGGGCATCGACCTGACGGTCGAAGAGGGCGATTTCTTCGCGCTGCTGGGGCCGAACGGCGCCGGCAAGACCACTGCAATCGGCATCGTCACCTCGCTGGTGAACAAGACCGGCGGCAAGGTCGAGGTATTCGGCCACGACATCGACCGGGAGCTCGCCGTCGCGAAGTCCTGCATCGGGCTCGTGCCGCAGGAGATCAACTTCAACCAGTTCGAGACCGTCAGCACGATCCTGGTCAACCAGGCCGGGTTTTACGGAATCCCGCGCCGCGTGGCGCATGACCGGCTGGAGAAGTACCTCGGCGCGCTACAGCTCTGGGAGAAACGCAACGCCGTGTCGCGCACGCTATCCGGCGGCATGAAGCGTCGCCTGATGATCGCGCGCGCTCTGATGCACGAGCCGCGGCTGCTGATCCTCGACGAGCCGACCGCGGGCGTCGACATCGAAGTGCGCCGGACCATGTGGACCTTCATGCGCGACATCAATGCCGCCGGCACCACCATCATCCTGACGACGCATTACCTCGAAGAGGCCGAGAGCCTGTGCCGCCACGTCGCGATCATCGACAAGGGCCGCATCATCGAGAACGACCGCATGAGCCGCGTGCTGCGCAAGCTGCAGACCGAGGTGTTCGTGCTCAACCTGCGCAATCCCATCAGCGCGGCGCCGGTGCTGCCCGGCTATCACGTGACCCTGCCGGACGACCACACGCTCGAGATCGAAGTGTCGAAGGAGCAGAACCTGAACGAGATCTTCTCGCGTCTCACTGCAGCCGGCATCGACGTGCTGTCGATGCGCACCAAGACCAACCGCCTCGAGGAGCTGTTCGTGCGGCTGACCGAGCAGCACCCGGCCAAGGCAGCATCATGACCGTGCCGCACGAGACGCTCGAACACGCCGTAGCGCGCGCGCACGATGAAAGCGCGGCGCTCGCGCGCACCAACGCCGTCGGTTTCAGCACCATCGTCATCCGCGAGTTCAACCGCATCATCCGCATCTGGGGCCAGACGATCGTCCCGCCCGCGATCACCGCGACGCTGTACTTCGTCATCTTCGGCAGCCTGATCGGCCGGCGCATCGGCGACATGGGCGGCTACACGTACATTCAGTACATCGCGCCGGGCCTGATCATGATGTCGGTCATCACGAACTCGTACGGCAACGTCGTCTCGTCGTTCTTCGGCGCGAAATTCGGCAAGCACATCGAGGAGCTGCTGGTGTCGCCGTTGCCGAGCTGGCTGATCGTCAGCGGCTACATGGTCGGCGGCATCCTGCGCGGTCTGATCGTCGGCGCGGTGGTGACGACGGTCACCTTGATCTTCACGCGCCTGCACGTGCACAACGTCCTGGTGGTGATGAGCGCGGTGCTGCTGAGCTCGATCGTGTTCGCGCTCGCCGGCATGATCAACGCGGTGTTCGCGAAGAACTTCGACCAGATCTCGTTCATCCCGACGTTCGTGCTGACGCCGCTCACGTATCTCGGCGGCGTGTTCTACACGATCAAGCTGCTGCCCGAGTGGGCGCAGGGCATGTCGCATGCCAACCCGATCCTCTACATGGTGAACGCGTTCCGCTACGGGTTCCTCGGCGTATCCGACGTCGACATCCGCCTCGCGTACACCATGATGATCGGCGCTGCGGTCGCGCTGTTCGTGAGCTGCGTGTGGTTGTTGAAGCGCGGAGTCGGAACGAGAGAATAGGAGTCAGGCTTCAGCCCGACTCTTCTTCTTCACCTTCTGCGCTCGGCTCGCGCATCAGCTTCTCCCACTCCATGATGATCTCGCGCGCGATCTGCACATCTTCATCCGCGACCGCGACGCCCACCAGGTTGCCGAGCGGCAATTCGCCGGCGCCGCTCTGCAGATACTCGCCCTGCACGTGCGCGTGAACGCCCGCCTGCTCGAGGACGTGCATCACCATGTGGGCTTCGATGTGGTTGGTGGCCTGGTAGACGCGTTGCATGCCGCTAGGGTAGCTCAGTCGTGCCCATCAGGTAACGATCGCACTCGCGCGCCGCGCCGCGGCCCTCGTTGATCGCCCACACGACGAGGCTCTGCCCGCGCCGGCAATCGCCCGCAGCGAACACGCCCGGGATGCTGGTCGCAAACTTGCCGTGCTCGGCCTTGACGTTGCTGCGCGCGTCGGTCTCCACGGCGAGATCCTTGAGCAGCACCTGCTCGGGGCCGAGGAAGCCCATCGCCAGCAGCACGAGCTGCGCCGGGTGCGTGCGCTCGGTGCCGGGCACTTCGACCGGCACGAACTGAGCTTTCTCGTTCTTCTGCCACTCGATCTGCACGGTAACGATTTCCTTGACCGCACCGTTCGCGTCGCCGACCAGGCGCTTGACCGTCGTCAGATAGGTGCGCGGATCCGCGCCGAACTTCGCGGCCGCTTCCTCCTGGCCGTAGTCGAGCTTGTAGACCTTCGGCCACTCCGGCCACGGGTTGTCAGGCGCGCGGTCTTCCGGCGGCTGCTGCATGATCTCGAGCTGCGTGAGGCTCCTGCAGCCCTGGCGCATCGCCGTGGCCACGCAGTCGGTGCCCGTGTCGCCGCCGCCGATCACGATCACGTCCTGGCCGTGCGCGTGGATCGGGCTGTGATCCGGACCGCCATTCAACAGCGCCTTGGTGCTCTCGGTCAGATAGTCCATCGCAAACTGCACGCCCGTGAGCTTGCGACCCTCTACGGGCAGGTCGCGCGGCAGCGTCGCGCCCGTGCACAGCACGATTGCGTCGAAGTCCTTGCGCAGCAGTTGCGCCTCGACGTTCTCGCCGACGTTGGCGTTGCAGATGAACTTGATGCCTTCGCGCTCCATCGTCTTCAGGCGCCGCTCGACGACGTCGCGCTTGTCGAGCTTCATGTTCGGAATGCCGTACATCAGCAGTCCGCCCGGGCGATCGGCGCGTTCCAGCACCGTGACTGCATGGCCCGCACGATTGAGCTGCGCGGCGGCTGCCAGGCCGGCCGGCCCGGAACCGATCACGGCTACTTTCTTGCCGGTGCGCTGCTTCGGCGGCTCCGGCACGACCCAGCCTTCGTCCCAGCCGCGATCGACGATCGCGTTCTCGATCGTCTTGATCGTCACCGGCGGAGTGTTGATGCCGAGCACGCACGAGCCTTCGCACGGCGCCGGGCACACGCGCCCGGTGAACTCGGGAAAGTTGTTGGTCATGTGCAGGCGCTCGAGCGCCTCGCGCCACAACCCGCGATACACCAGGTCGTTCCATTCCGGGATCACGTTGTTGACTGGGCACCCCGACGCCATGCCGCTGATCAGCTTGCCGGTGTGGCAGAACGGCACGCCGCAGTCCATGCAGCGCGCGGCCTGGTGGCGCAGGCGCCGCTCTTCCATGTGGTGATGGAATTCTTTCCAGTCGCGCACGCGCTCCTGCGGCGTGCGGTCGACGGGCAGCTCGCGCAGATACTCGATGAAGCCGGTGGGCTTGCCCATCAGTTGCCCCCGACGCGCGCCAGGTCTTTCGCGTTCTCTTCGAACGCCACCATGATCGCGTCTTCGCCGGACAGGCCCTGCTCGTGGGCACGCGCGATGCACTGAAGCATGCGGTGATAGTCGCGCGGCATGACGCGCACGAAGCGCGACACGATGCGATCCCAGTTGTCGAGCACTTGCCGCGCGCGACCGCTCTTGGTGTAGCCGTAGTGCCGTTCGATCATCGCGCTGACCGCGGCGATCTCTTCCGGTTCCTGCAGCGGTCCGACGTCCACCATCTCCTTGTTGACGTTCGCCGCGAACGTGCCGTGCTCGTCGAGCACGTAAGCGACGCCGCCGGACATGCCGGCGCCGAAGTTGCGCCCGGCCGGGCCGAGCACGATGACGCGTCCGCCGGTCATGTATTCGCAGCCATGGTCGCCCACCGCTTCGACGACGGCGTGCACGCCGCTGTTGCGAACGCAGAAGCGCTCGCCGGCCATGCCGCCGATGTACGCCTCGCCGCTGGTCGCGCCGTAGAGCGCGACGTTGCCGATGATGATGTTCTCGTAGGACACGAACGTCGAGCCGGCCGGCGGCGTGATGATCAGCTTGCCGCCCGACAGGCCCTTGCCGACGTAGTCGTTGGCGTCGCCTTCGAGGAAGAACGTCATGCCGCGCGGCATGAACGCGCCGAAGCTCTGGCCGGCGGAGCCCTTGAAGCGAATGCGGATCGTGTCCTCCGGCAGTCCGGCCGCGCCGTACTTGCGCGTGATCTCGCTGCCGCTAATCGTGCCGACGACGCGATGCACGTTGCGGATCGGCAGGTCGGCGCTGACACGCTCGCCGCGCTCGATCGCCGGCTGGCACAGATCCAGCAGCTGCGTGAGGTCGAGCGACTTCTCGAGCCCGTGATCCTGCGCGATCTGGCAGAAGCGACCGGTGTCCGAGCCGACATCGGGTTGATACAGCAGGTTGCTGAAGTCGAGGCCTTTCGCCTTCCAGTGATCGATCGCCTTGCGGCCTTCGAGGCGGTCGACGCGGCCGACCATCTCTTCGAGCGTGCGGAAGCCGAGCTGCGCCATCAGCTCACGCACTTCCATGGCGATGAAGCGCATGAAGTTGACGACGTGCTCCGGCTTGCCGGCGAACTTCTCGCGCAGGCGCGGGTCCTGCGTCGCGATGCCGGCCGGGCAGGTATTCAGATGGCAGACGCGCATCATGATGCAGCCCGTGGCCACCAGCGGCGCGGTGGCGAAGCCGAATTCCTCGGCGCCGAGCAGTGCGGCGACGACTACGTCGCGCCCGGTTTTCAGCTGGCCGTCGGCTTCGACCGCGATGCGGCTGCGCAGGTTGTTGAGCACCAGCGTCTGATGCGTCTCCGCGACGCCGAGCTCCCACGGCAGGCCTGCATGAGCGATCGAAGTCTGCGGCGATGCGCCCGTGCCGCCATCATGACCGCTGATCAGCACCACATCCGCGTGCGCCTTCGCGACGCCGGCGGCGACGGTGCCGACGCCGACTTCGGCCACGAGCTTCACGCTGATGCGCGCGCGACGGTTCGCGTTCTTCAGATCGTGGATCAGCTCCGCGAGATCCTCGATCGAATAAATATCGTGATGCGGCGGCGGCGAGATGAGCCCGACGCCCGCAGTCGTGTGCCGCGTCTTCGCGATCCACGGATACACCTTGGCGCCGGGCAGCTGGCCGCCTTCGCCGGGCTTCGCGCCCTGCGCCATCTTGATCTGGATCTCGCTCGCGCTCGTCAGGTATTCGCTGGTGACGCCGAAGCGGCCCGATGCGACCTGCTTGATCGCCGAGTTCTTCCAATCGCCGTTCGGCAGTCGCTCGAAGCGGTCCGGATCCTCGCCGCCCTCGCCGGTGTTGCTCTTGCCGCCGATGCGGTTCATCGCGATCGCCAGCGTCTCGTGCGCTTCCTTGCTGATCGAGCCGTACGACATGGCGCCGGTCTTGAAGCGCTTCATGATGGTCTCGATCGGCTCGACTTCCTCCAGCGGCACGGGCTCGCCGCCCTTCAGCTCCAGCAGTCCGCGCAGCGTCGCGAGGTGCGTCGCTTGCGTGTTCACCAGTCGCGAGTACTCCTGGAACTGCCGGAAACTGTCGTTGCGCACCGCTTTCTGCAGGCGGTGGATCGATTCGGGATTGAACAGGTGGAACTCGCCTTCGGAGCGCCACTGGTACTGGCCGCCGACCGGCAGCGTATGGCCCT
This sequence comes from Steroidobacteraceae bacterium, assembly GCA_035275585.1. Taxonomy (GTDB): domain Bacteria; phylum Pseudomonadota; class Gammaproteobacteria; order Steroidobacterales; family Steroidobacteraceae; genus Steroidobacter. The sequence continues at coordinate 100,419 of DATEML010000019.1, forward strand.
CGACGCGCCGCTCCGGGAAGGCCGCGCGATGCCGCACCAGGACTTCCTGCGCGATCACGTCCATGCCGATGCCGCCGACGCGCGACGGCGTCCAAGTGAAGTATTCGTCGATCACATCCTGGCGCAGCCCGACCGCCTCGAACACCTGCGCGCCGCGATAGCTCTGGATCGCCGAGATGCCCATCTTCGCCATCACCTTGATGACGCCCTTGGTCGCGGCTTTCACCAGGTTCTTGCAGGCGGTCTTGTGGTCGATGCTCGTGAGCCGCTCGTCGCGGATCATGCTGTCGATCGTCTCGAACGCGACGTAAGGATTGATCGCGCTCACGCCGTAGCCGATCAGCAGAGCGAAATGATGCACCTCGCGCGCCTCGCCGGTTTCCAGCACCAGGCTGACGCGAGTGCGCAGGCCTTCGCGGATCAGGTAGTGATGCAGGCCCGCCACGGCGAGCAAAGCCGGAATCGGCGCGAACTCGCGATTCACGCCGCGGTCGCTGAGGATGAGGACGTTCACTTCCTCTTCCTCGATCATCCGCCGCGCCATCACGCGGATCTCTTCCATGGACTTGACCACGCCTTTCTCGCCGCGCGTCACGCGGAACAGCATCGGCAGCACGCCGACGCGCAGACCCGGCAGGTCCATGCGGCGCACCTTGGCGAGCTCCTCGTTCGTCAGGATCGGCCACTTCACCTCGAGGCGGCGGCAGTCGGCGGGCTGCGGATTGAGCAGGTTGCCTTCCGAGCCGAGGCGCGTCTCCGCGGAGGTGATGATCTCCTCGCGGATGCAGTCGATCGGCGGGTTCGTGACCTGAGCGAACAGCTGCTTGAAATAGTCGTAGAGCAGCCGCGGCTTGTTCGACAGGACCGCGAGCGGCGTGTCGTTGCCCATCGAGCCGACCGCCTCGACGCCATGCTGCGCCATCGGCGCCAGGATCAGGCGCTCGTCCTCGAACGTGTAGCCGAACGCGATCTGCCGCTGCAGCAACGTGTCGTGGTCGGGCTGCGGCACCTGCGGCGCGTCCGGCAGGTCGTTGAGATGCACCTGGTGATCGCTGATCCACTGCCGGTAAGGCCGCTCGTTGGCGATCGCGCGCTTGATCTCTTCGTCATCGACGATGCGGGCTTCCTCGGTGTCGACGAGGAACATGCGTCCCGGCTGCAGCCGGCCCTTCAGCAGGATGTCGGCGGCCGGGATGTCGAGCACGCCGGCCTCTGAAGCCATCACGATCAGCCCGTCCTTGGTCACGTAGTAGCGCGACGGGCGCAGGCCGTTGCGATCGAGCACGGCGCCGATGCGGCGGCCGTCGGTGAAGGCGATCGATGCCGGGCCGTCCCACGGCTCCATCAGGCACGAGTGATACTGGTAGAACGCGCGCTTCGCATCGTCCATGCTCTGATGATTCGACCACGGCTCGGGAATCATCATCATCATCGCGTGCGGCAGCGGCCGGCCGGCCAGCACCAGCAGCTCCAGCGTGTTGTCGAACATCGCCGAGTCCGAGCCGTTCGGATTGATGATCGGCAGGATCTTGCGCATGTCGTCGCCGAACGCATTGCTCTGGAACAGCGCCTCGCGCGCATGCATCCAGTTGGCGTTGCCGCGCACGGTGTTGATCTCGCCGTTGTGCGCGATGTAGCGATACGGATGGGCGCGATCCCAGCTCGGGAACGTGTTGGTGCTGAAGCGTGAGTGCACCAGCGCCAGCGCGGTCTCCATCAGCGGATCGCTCAGGTCCGGGAAATACGAGGCGAGCTGCATCGTGGTCAGCATGCCTTTGTAGACGAGCGTCTTGTGCGACAGGCTGGAGATGTACCAGCTCGCCGCGCCTTCCAGCGTCGAAGTGCGGATCTCGCTGTAGGCGCGTTTGCGAATGACATACAGCTTGCGTTCGAACGTCAGCTCGTCGGCAATGGCCGGATTACGCCGGACGAACACCTGCCGCATGAACGGCTCGCACGACTTGGCGGTGTCGCCGAGCATCGAGTTGTTGCAGGGGACGGTGCGCCAGCCGAGCACCGACTGGCCTTCCGACTGCACGATCTGCTCGAAACGCTCCTCGATGCGCCGGCGCAGCGTCGGATTGCGCGGCAGGAACACGATGCCGCAGCCGTATGAGCCGGGGGCCGGCAGCTCGATGCGGGCCTTCTTGCTGGCCTCGAGCAGGAACCGGTGCGGCATCTGGATCAGCACGCCGGCGCCGTCGCCGCTGTCTTCTTCGGCGCCGCAGGCACCGCGGTGATCGAGATTCACGAGGACCTGCAGGCCCTGCTGCAGGATGCGATGCGATTTGCGGCCCTTGATGTCGACGACGAAGCCGACGCCACAAGCCTCGTGCTCGAACGCCGGATCGTACAGACCCTGTTTCGGCGGCAATCCCGTCCAGCGGGGCCGATCCCCTTCAGCGCTGCTGCTCACTACGATCCCGTCCCCTGTATTCAATTCTCGATCATTCCTCCGGTCCGCCGAACCCCCGCCCGGCAGTTTAAACCTTTGATTCAGCAGGACTCAGCGGCGCGAACCCATGCGTCGCCCGAAGCGCTGTGCCAGCGGCCCGTTGAATACAACCCGGAGGATCGAATGCATATTACAGAGGTCGACACCTGCGTCAATGCGCGCGCCAGTCTGCGTAGCTGAGTTTCCACTCGCCGCCCTCGCGCACCAGCGCGAGATCGAAGTCGTAGAGGTCCGCGGAGAGACCGGCCGCACCTTGCTCGCCGCCGCGGCCGGCCATGCCCACCTGCAGCTTGACGCGCGCTTCGTCGGGAGCCGGGAATTCGAGACGCTCGATGCGCGTCAGCAGGTGGATCGACTGATTCGCAACGAAATAGCCGCGTGCGTAGCGCGAGGCTTCGACCCGACCCTGGCCCTGCGCGTCGCGGTAGTTGGCGGACACGTGCTCCATCAGATCGCCGACATTGCGCGCCTCGGCGGCGACCTCCATCGACTCGATGACCGAGCGCACCTGCTGTTCCGGAGAGCTGTCGTCGGCGCAACCGGCGAGGAGCAGCGCAGCGCAGCTGAGCCCGAGATTCCGCATCGACCATCGCATGATTTCGTGAACCCCTCTGCTTGACCGTCCCGGAAGGCCATGGTCAGATCCGGCGGGCTCGCCTATCGTACAAAACCAACTATATCTGGCCACCGATCCGATTTTGTCGTCGGGGAGAATTGTGATCATGAAAGCCATCGCACTGCGCGCCGCGATCGTCGCTGCGCTGCCTCTGATTTGTCTGCCGGCAATCGCCGCCGAAGGACCGCTGGCGCAGAAGAAGGGGCAGGGCGGCTCGGAGATCCAGGGCTCGGCCGGACCCGGCGGCTCGCAGGGCGACAACGGCCTGCAGCACTGCGACAAGCCGATGGGCGCGATGGCGGTCGTCGAGCCGCAGGATTACGTCGCGCAATCGTTGTCGCGCTACGGCCTGCAGTCGCCGACGGGCTTGATCCGCATGATGGTGCAGCAGTCGAACTGCTTCATCATCGTGGAGCGCGGCATCGGCATGCAGAACATGATGCAGGAGCGCGCGCTGCAGGAATCGGGTGAGCTGCGCCAGAACTCGAACATGGGCGGCGGCCAGATGGTCAGCGCCGACTTCGTCCTGACCCCGGCGGTGGTGTTCTCCGAGAACAACGCGGGCGGCGTCGGCGGCGCGCTCGGCGGACTGCTCGGCGGCAGAAGCGGCAATGTGATCGGCGCAGTCGCCGGCGGACTGAAGTTCAAGGAAGCGCAGACCAGCATGTTGGTGGCGGACGCGCGCTCCGGCGTGCAGGTCGCGGCCGCGGAAGGCAGCTCGAAGAAAGCGGATCTGCGCCTGGGCGCCGCCCTGTTCGGCGGCGGTGCGGCCGGCGGCCTCGGCGGCTACGCGAACACCAATGAAGGCAAGGTGATCGCCGCGAGCCTCATGGACAACTACAACAACATCGTGCTCTCGGTGCGCGGTCAGCCGAGCCTGCAGCGCGACGTCGGCTCGCTCGCCGACGAAGCGGGCAAGAAGGTCAAGAGCGGCGCGGTGTTCAACGAAGGCGACACCATCGTGCCGAAGATCGCCAACGTGAAGCTGTACTCCACGCCGGCAGAGAGCGGCAAAGCGGTCGCGACGCTGTCCAAGGGCGACGAGATGATCTTCATGGGCGAGGAGCAGAACGGCTTCCTGAAAGTGGAATCAGGAAACGGCTCCGGCTGGGTGAAGAAGGTGCTTGTAAGCAAGTGACGGGAGTGACGGAGTGACGAAAGTGACGGGCGTCACTTCGTCATTAGGCCGCTAATCCCAACTGCTTCAACAGCGGTTCTATTTTCGGCTTCCTGCCGCGGAACTCGACGAACGCCTCCATCGCATCGCGGCTGCCGCCCTGCTCGAGGATCGAGGCCAGGAAGCGGTGCGCGACGTCTGCGTTGAAGATTCCGTGCTCTTCGAATGCGCTGAACGCATCGGCCGCGAGCACCTCCGCCCACTTGTAGCTGTAGTAGCCCGCCGCGTAGCCGCCGGAGAAGATGTGCTGGAAGCTGTGCGGAAAGCGGTTGAACGCGGGCGGCTGCACCACTGCGACGTGTGCGCGAACGTCCGCGAGCGTGCTCATGACAGCAGCGCTCGTCTGCGGCGCGTTCTCGCTGTGAATGCGCAGGTCGAACAACGCGAACTCCAGCTGGCGCACAGTCTGCATGCCCGCCTGGAACGTGCGGGTCGCGAGTAATCGCTCCAGCTCGATCTGCGGCAGCGGCTCACCGCTCTCGACGTGCCCCGAGATCAGCGGCAGCACTTCCGCGCGCCACGCGAAGTTCTCCATGAACTGGCTCGGCAGCTCCACCGCGTCCCACGCGACGCCGTTGATGCCGGCGATGCTCGGGTAATCCACGCGCGTCAGCATGTGATGCAGGCCGTGGCCGAACTCATGGAACATCGTCACGACTTCAGAGTGCGTCAGCAGCGAGGGTTTCTCGCCGACCGGCGGCATGAAATTGCACACCAGGTAAGCGACGGGCAGGGCCGCAGTGTCGGCGAGCCGCTTGCGGCCGATGCATTCGTCCATCCACGCGCCGCCGCGCTTCTTCGGACGCGCGTACAAGTCGACGTAGAAGCCGCCGCGGCGTGAGCCGTCGGCATTGAGAATGTCGTAGAAGCGGGCGTCCGGATGATACACGTCGACGCCGCTGCGCTCGACGATGCGCACGCCGTACAACTTCTCGGCAACTGCAAACATACCGGCCAGCACGCGCGGCAGCGGGAAGTAGGGACGCAGCTCCTCTTCGGAAAGCTGCAGGCGCTGGCGTTTCAGCTGCTCGGCATGGAACGCGACGTCCCACGCGTTGAGCTGGCGGCCGGCGAAGGTCGTCAGATCGTCGTACTCGCGCTGCGCCACCGGGCGGCTCTGGCGCGCCAGCTGCTCGAGGAATGCACGCACCTCTTCGACCGAAGAAGCCATCTTGGTCGCGAGCGAGTACTCGGCGTAGTTCGGATAGCCGACCAGCAGCGCGATCCGGTGCCGCAGCTCGAGGATCTGCGCCATCAGCTGGGTGTTGTCCCAGCGACCGGCGCCCGGTCCTGCCTCCGAGGCGCGCGTGACCCAGCCCTGATAGAACTCGCGGCGCAGCGCCTCGTTCTCGGCGTGCATCATCACGGCCTGGTAGTTCGGCGCATCGAGCGTGAAGAACCAGCCCTCGAGCTGACGCGCCTGCGCGGCGGCACGCGCGCGCTCGATGATCGGCTGCGGCAGTCCCTGAAGTTCGCTTTCCTGCGTGACGTGCCGGGACCACGCATTCGTCGCGTCGAGCACGTTCTCGTCGAACTTCGACTGCAACGTCGCGAGCTGCTCGACCAGTGCTTTGAACTCGGCCTTCTGTTCCGCCGGCAGCGCAACGCCGGCGAGCCTGAAATCGCGCAATGCGTTCTGCAGCAACTTGCGCTGTCCGGGTGTCAGGCGATCGCCCTCGTTTGCGAGGATCGTTTCGTATGCACGATAGAGCCGGTCGTTCTGCGCCAGCTCCGTATGCCAGGCCGTCAGCAGGGGCAGACACGCGTTGTAGGCTGCCCGCAGCTCGTCGCTGTTCACGACGCCGTTCATGTGTCCGACAGGCGACCACGTACGCGCGAGGCGATGGTGCATCTCCTCGAGCGGCAGGACCAACGAGTCCCAGGACGGCGTCGGCGCTGCGAGCAGCGCCGCGAGCTGTGCGCGATGCGCATCGAGCAACTCGCGCAGCACGGGCTCGATGTTGGCAACGCGGATCGCAGAAAATGCAGGCAGGTCGAAATCGGCGGTTGTCATAGGGTGTCGGGAGTTGCGGCCCAACCGGCGGGCGCGGGCCGATTTTAGTGTGCTGCGGCGCTCACGTCGAAATATCGTGTCGGTGCGGCGCGGTGGCGCTGCCTGGCGACAGGTCGGGTGGAACCTGTCGCACGCCGGGCCGTTTTTCGGGCAACTCATCCACCGGAGGCTGCCGCGCCATCCGATGCCCAACCCGACCGAGCCCACGCCCGCCCGCGGCGCAGCGCTCTTCTTCCAGTTCGTGCAGACCGTGGAGGACCACGCGATCTTTGCGATGGATCCCCAGCGCCGCATCGTCTACTGGAATGCCGGCGCGCAGCGGATCATGGGCTTCGACGCGAGCGACGTGGTCGGCCGGGAGCTGGACGACATCTTCACGCAGGAGGATTGCGCCGCCGGCATTCCGCGGCTGGAGATCGAGACGGCACTGCGCGTCGGTCGTGCCGCGGACGAGCGCTGGCACGTGCGCAAGGACGGCTCGCGATTCTGGGGACTCGGCGCAGTCACGCCGATCCGCGCCGACGACGGTTCGCTGCTCGGCTTTGGCAAGATCGTCGCGGACCGCACCGACCTGAAGGAGTTGCAGGACACTCTGCAGCGTCGCAACGAGGCGCTGGCGCATGCGGACGAGCTCAAGAATCGCTTCCTCGCGACGCTCGCGCACGAGCTGCGCAACCCGCAGGCTGTGCTGGCCAACAGCGCCGGTGTTCTGCGCCACCATGCGGCGAGCGATGCCCAGCTGGGCTCGGTAGCGGAGATGATCGAGCGGCAGGTCCGGCACACGCAGCGATTGATCGAAGACCTGAGCGATCTTGCCCGCTCTGCGCGCGGACGCATTCAGTTGCGCCTGCAGCGGCTGGACTTACGTGAAGCGGCGCGCCTGGCGGCGGAGGCGGTCCAGCCGGCGCTGGCCGAGCGCCGGCATGCATTGGCGACTGCATTCGCGGAGCTGCCGGTGCCGGTCGACGCCGATGCGGATCGCATCCAGCAGGTCATGACCAACCTGTTGCTGAATGCAGCGCGCTACACGCCTGCGGGCGGGCGCATCTCCTTGTCAGTGGCGGCGGAAGGCGACGAGGGTGTCGTGCGCATCCAGGACACCGGCGTTGGTATCCCGCCCGAGCGGCTCGCCGAGATCTTCGAGCTGTTCACGCAGGTCCACCCGGACAACGTTGAGTCGCGCGCCGGCATGGGCATCGGACTGGCGCTGGCGCGCGAGCTCGTGACGCTTCATGGCGGCACGATCCAGGCGCGCAGCGATGGCGCCGCCAAGGGTAGCGAGTTCATCGTGCGATTGCCGTTGAAGACCGGGTGAACGCACGGCAAGATCATGCCGTGAATATCCGAACTTATCGCAACTTCGCACCCGTGCTGGGCGCGCGTGTGTACGTCGACCCGGCAGCTACCGTGATCGGCCGGGTGACGATCGGCGACGACTCATCCATCTGGCCGTCCGCCGTCGTGCGCGGCGATGTGCACGCGATCGAAATCGGCGCGCGTACCAGCATCCAGGACGGCTCGGTGCTGCACGTCACGCACGACGGACCGTACTCGCCCGGCGGCCGCTCGACCATCATCGGCTCCGATGTCACGGTCGGACATCGCGTCACGCTGCACGCATGCACCATCGGCAACAAATGCCTGGTCGGAATGGGCTCGGTGGTGCTCGACAACGTCGTCACCGAGGATTTCGTGATGATTGGCGCGGGCAGCGTCGTGCCGCCCGGCAAGCGCCTCGAGTCGCGCAGCCTCTACGTCGGCAGCCCCGCGCGCAAGGTCCGCGACCTGACGCAGCCCGAGATCGATTTCTTCACGTACTCAGCGGTGCACTACGTGCAGCTCAAGGACGAGTATTTGACTTCACTGCTGCGATGACCGGAGCGGTGTCGGGCTTGACGCCGCGCCACAGCAGGAACGACTCCGCCGCCTGCTCCACCAGCATGCCCCAGCCCGTCTCGGCGCGGCCGGCGCCGGCGTTCTTCGACCAGCGCGTGAACGCGGTATCGCCCTTGCCATACGCCATGTCGTAGCACAGCGTGGTCGGGCCGATCACGGCCGGTGGAATCGGCGGGATCGTGTCCTGCAGGCTCGCCGACGTCGCGTTCAGCACCAGGTCGAAAGTCGAGCCCGTGATCGAATCGAAGCCGCAGCCGTGCACGGCGCCGAGCGTGGAGAACTCATGTGCCAGCTCCACGGCGCGCTCCTTGTTGCGGTTCGCGATCTCGAGATACTCCGGATCGCCTTCCAGCAGAGGGCCGAGCACGCCGCGCGCTGCACCGCCCGCGCCGAGCAACAGCACGCGGGTGCCGCGGAGCTCGAAGGAGAGATTGCGCGTCAGATCGGCGACGAGTCCGGCGCCGTCGGTGTTGTCGCCGAACAGGCCGTTACTGCGCAGCGCCAGCGTATTCACCGCGCCGGCGATCTCGGCGCGCGGCGTGCGCTCGAGTGCGATCAGGCACGCGGCCTGCTTGTGCGGCACGGTGACGTTCAAGCCCTTGCCTTCGGCAGCGAAGAACTCCACGACACGCTCGTTGAGCGCTGCGGGCGGGACTTCGAGGCGCGAGTAAGTGAGATGCTGGTTGGTCTGCTTGGCGAACAGGCCATGAACGAACGGCGACCAGCTGTGGGCGACGGGGTAACCGATGACTGCGTACTTGTCTGCCGATGCTCCTTGCGCTGTCGGTTGACTATTCATCGGGCGCCGCTAGTGGCGTTCCCTCAGCCAGGCGGCGGCGCGCTTCGCGAAGTAGGTCAGGATGCCGTCGGCGCCGGCGCGGCGGATCGACATGAGCGATTCGAGGATGACGCTGCGGCCGTCGAGCCACTGATTGCGGATCGCCGCTTCCAGCATCGCGTACTCGCCGCTGACCTGGTAGACGAAGGTCGGCACGCCGAACGTGTCCTTCACGCGCCGCACGATGTCGAGGTACGGCAGGCCCGGCTTGATCATCACCATGTCCGCGCCTTCCTGCAGGTCGAGCGCGACTTCGCGCAGCGCCTCGTCGGAGTTCGCGGGATCCATCTGGTAGCTGTACTTGTTGCCCTTGCCGAGCGAGCCGGCCGAGCCGACGGCCTCGCGGAACGGACCGTAGAAACTCGACGCGTACTTGGCGGAGTACGCGAGGATGCGCGTGTTGAGATGGCCCGCGACTTCGAGCGCTTCGCGGATCGCGCCGATGCGGCCGTCCATCATGTCGCTCGGCGCGACGATGTCGGCGCCGGCTTCGGCATGCGACAGCGCCTGCTTCACCAGCGCGTCGACTGTCACGTCGTTGAGCACGTAGCCGGAGGCGTCGATGATGCCGTCCTGCCCATGCGTCGTGTACGGATCGAGCGCGACGTCGGTGATCACGCCGAGTTGCGGCACGGCTTTCTTCACCGCGCGCACTGCACGCTGCGCTAGCCCTTCGGGATTCCACGCTTCGCTACCGTCCTCGGTCTTCACGCCGCCCGGTGGCACGGGAAACAGCGCCAGCGCCGGGATCTCCAGCTCGGCGAGCGACTCTGCCTCGCGCACCAACTCGTCGACCGTGACCCGCTCGACCTCGGGCATGCTCTGGATCGGCTCGCGCCGCCCTTTGCCCTCGATCACGAACATCGGATAGATGAAGTTGTCGGCGCTGAGCGTGTTCTCGCGCATCAGGCGGCGCGAGAACTCGTCGCGGCGCATGCGGCGCAAACGCGTGCGCGGGAATTCGCCTGTCTCTCGGTCGGACATAGGCATTAGACTACAGCTTTCCCGTTGCCGAGTCGCCCCTCCGAGGCGCTATGCCCGCTGCAAAACCCCCGGTCCGTTGTCCCTGGAGCCTCAAGGGCAACGACCTGTACGTCGAGTATCACGACACCGAGTGGGGCGTGCCGGCGTGGGACGACCGGACCCAGTTCGAGTTCCTGATCCTGGAAGGCGCGCAGGCCGGACTGTCCTGGTCGACGATCCTCAACAAGCGCGCGGGCTACCGCGAAGCGTTCGCCGGTTTCGACGCGGAGCGCATCGCGCGCTTCGGCAAGCGCGAGCTGGCGCGGCTCATGAAGAACCCGAACATCGTGCGCAACCGTCTCAAGATCGAGGCGACCGTCAGCAACGCGCGCGCCTATCTGGATTTTCAGTCCAAGCACGGCAGCTTCGCGCAGCACCTGTGGACGTTCGTCGGCGGCAAGCCGATCCAGCACGGCTTCAAGCAGCAGCAGCAGGTGCCGCCGGTCACCGCCGAATCCGACGCGCTCAGCAAGGATCTCAAGCAGCGCGGGTTTCGCTTCGTCGGCAGTACGATCATCTACGCGCACATGCAGGCGACCGGCATGGTGAACGATCACGTGACGGGCTGCTTCCGTTACAAAGAGTGCAAGGCGCTCGGGACCAAGAAAGTGACATAGGCGTCACTCTCCCACTAACCATTCCACCCTCGATCCACCCGCTTCGCCCAGCGCCGCGTGCGCTTCCGCCAGCGCGTCGGCGATCTCGCCGTCGAATTTCCAGGGCGGGTTCGCGATCACGAGGCCCGAGCCGTTCAGCCCGATCGGCGAATCACCAGGCCGCACCGTCAGCTCCAGCCGCAAGAGCTTGCGCAACCCCGAAGCCTGCAGCGCTGCGTTCAACCGTTGAGCCTGTGCCCCCGCCTTGATCGGATACCAGAGTGCAAACACACCATTCGGCCAGCGCGCCAGCCCGAGTCGCAGCGCCCGCTCGGCGTCCACGAATTCCGTGTCGGCCTCGTACGGCGGATCGATCAGCACCAGCCCCCGGTTCTCGCGCGGCGGCAGGTAGGTGTTCAGCGCCGCGTACCCGTCGCCACAGACCACGGCCACGTTGCGCTTGCCGTGCGTCGATTGTTTCAGCGCCTGTGCTTCAGCCGGCTGCTGCTCAACCAGCACTGCGCGATCGCCGTCGCGGAGGGCGTTAAGCGCCAACAGCGGCGAGCCGGGATATCGCGTCGGCGGTTGGCCAGCGGCATTCGTCGCCTGCAGGTAACGTAACAAATCCGCCGACTGCGCCGGCCTGCCCGCGAGCCGGGCAATTCCCTCGCGCCATTCGCCGCCGCGCGTGGCATCCTCGGCGCGCAGGTCGTACCAGCCGCGCCCGGCATGCGTGTCGAGAAAGAAGAGCGGCTTGGGTTTCTGCTTCAGGCGCTCGAGCAACGCAAGCAGCACGACGTGCTTGTGCACGTCCGCGAAGTTGCCGGCGTGGAAGGCGTGTCGATAGTTCACAACGGGGATGATTCATCATGAAGCGAGTTGCCGCCACTGCATTGCTTGCGATGGGCCTGCTGCATGGGCCCGTCGCGACCTCCCAGGACGGTCGGGCGGGCGACGGGGCAGGGGATGCGGGCGCCGGCGCGCAGGCAGCAAGCGAACAGGCGCGCGCCGAAGCTGCACGCCAATTGAAGGCGCCGGCAAGCGAATTCACCGTCGTGACGATCGAGCCGACGCAATGGAGCGATTCGAGCCTCGGCTGCGGCAAGCCGAACGCCATGTATGCGCAAGTGATGAGCAACGGCTATACCGTCGTGCTGGAGCGGCAGGGCAGGCGTCATCAGGTGAACGTCGCGGGCTCGCGCGCCGTGATGTGCGAAACCGCCACGCGCATCACTGGAACGGCGCGCCAGCCGATGTCGGCGCGCGGACTCGATCGCGTGACGGCGCTGGCGCGACAGGACCTCGCCAACAGGTTGCGCCTGAACGTAGAGAACATCCGCGTTGCCAACGTCGAGCCGCGTCGCTGGACCGATGACGACATGAATTGCAGCTCGGGCGGCGGGTCGCCAGCCGGGTCGGACAGCGCCACAGACACTACGGGTGGCCAAGGTTCCGCGGTCGGCTATCGTCTCGCGCTCAGCGCGTCGGGTCGCACGTACTTCTATCACACCGATCTGCGCGCGGTGCGCGCCTGCCCGCCGGCACAGTAAGATTCAGCGTGCGGAGGAATGATGGAATGGTGTTCAAGACAGTTGCTACGGCGATTCTGCTGCTGGGCGTCGTCGCCGGGGATGACATCCAGGCGCAAGAGCAGGGAAGCGTGACGACGTCCGCGAAGGAGCAGGCCGAGCAGCGCGCCCGCGCGAAGCTCGCGGAGCACCTGAAGATCGCGCCGGATCAGATCACGATAACGGGTAGCGAACCGCAGACGTGGAGCAATTCCAGCATGGGCTGCGGCAAGCCGGGCGCAGTGGCGCTCACGGTGATCACCGAAGGGTACGCGGTGGCGCTGTCGGCGCAGGGCCATGAGCACAACGTGCACGTGTCGGGCAGCAACGCGATCATCTGCAACAAGGCAACGATGCCGCATCGTGACAACCGCGCGATAAACGCGCGCGGACTGGACGTGATGATGGAGCGCGCGCGTCAGGATCTGGCGAAGCGCCTCGGTGCCGATCCCGCAAAGATCCGTCTCGCCGGAATGCAGGCTCAGCGCTGGGACGACAGTGCGCTGGGTTGCCCGCAGGAGGGCGAAAACATTCAGGCCGGGCCGGTCGATGGCTTCAAGCTGGCGCTACGGTATTCCGGGCGGGTCTACACCTATCACACGGATCGCCAGGACGTGCGGCCCTGTCCCGCGATCGAGTCGCAATAGCGCGCGCATGAAAAAGGGCCACGCCTTGCGGCGTGGCCCTCGAAGAGTGGCGCCGAGCTCTAGCGCTCGCGCCGTGTTGCTCACTTCTTTTTCTTCTCGATGTGCAGCGACAACCCCGGCTGTGCGGACGGGATGTTGTTCTGGAACAGCCACAGCGAAGTGCCGTTCGGCCCGCTGAAGTCGACGTTGACGTGATCGCCCGGCTCGACACCGAAGCTGTTCACGTCCGGAACGATCTCCTTCGACAGGTCGACGCTGCCACGCTGCACGTCCACGTTGCCCTGGCGATCCGTCACGGTCAGCACGTAGTCGAATTTTTCCGGCAGGAAGCCCGGGAACTGTGGGCTCGTAGCGAGCGTGAACGGCAGGATCAGCGTGCGGTCGTTGAAGTCCCAGGTGTTGACGATCCAGTCGATGAAGCCGCCGGCAGCGCTGACCTGTGCCACGGCGTATTGCCCCGGATCGACATCCGCGAAGTCCGACAGATCCGCGCCGAGCAGGGTCGCGTCGGGCTGACCGTCGCCGTTCGCATCGATGTCGATAGAGAACTGCAGGTTCGACAGATGCTCGAACGGACGCTCCATGACGAAGCCGAACTCGAGCACCTTCAAGCCGCCATACAGCGGGGAGTTCGGATCGGCAAGGCGGAAGCCCGTCGCAGCGATCGAGCCGTACGTGCGGTTCTGCTCCTCACCGCCCAGCTTCGCGAGCGTGAAACCCTCCGCCCAGCCGAGCGCTGAACCCAGGTTCTGCACCCGGGCGCCGTTGAACCCATGGTCCGGCAGCACGATCATCGCCGAAGCCGGATCGACGACCGCGACGTAGCCGACGCGCAGGTTGTCCGTGCCGTCGTTGAGGATGCACCAGCCGTCGACTTCCGTCTGGCTCTCGAACGCGTCGTCGAACACGCCTTGCTTCCAGGCAACGCGTGGATCGAACTTCAGCTCGATGTCGAACTTGGAGTTGCCCTTGCCGTTGACGCTGACGCTCTTCGGGCAGCTCACGGTGACGCCCGGATACGTCGTGTGCGGCACGTGCGTCACCTTGTACGAGCGCTTCTTGCCGCTCATGTCGGTGACCGTGACCCGCTCTTTTTCCTGAATCGGAGTCATCGGGTTGAGTCGACCGAACGACACGCCGGCAGGCGCGGCGTAGCTGGTCAGCTTCACGGCGCGATCGACACGCAGCGCACCGACGCCCTGTCTCATCAGGTCAGTGTCGGCCGACGGGTTCGAATCGACCGTGGAGTTCTGCAGCAGCGCCTTGATCGCCGCCTGGTTGAGCTTCGGATGCGCCTCTCGCAGCAGCGCTGCGGCGCCCGCCGTGTGCGGCGACGCCATCGAAGTGCCCTGCAGGGTCAGGCTGCCCGTGCCCGTGCCGACGCCGGTGGAGACGATCGCGACGCCCGGCGCGGAGAGATCCGGCTTGAACGTCGAGCCGCCGTGACCGGGGCCACGCGAGGAGAACGTGGCGATCTGGTCTTCCTTGGTCGGATCGGGCGCCACGTCCAGCGTCACGTTCACGCCGGCGGTCGTGGCGAGCACTTTGCCGATCGTGTTCGAGATCATGAGGCCCGGAATCGTGATGGTGTTGTCGAGTCCGCCCATCACGATCGGAGCGATGCGCGTCGGGTCGGCGCCGTCGTTGTAGACGACGATCGCCGTGGCCCCGGCCGCCTGCGCGTTGCGATACTTGTCGATGAAGCCGCAGACGCCGCGAACGATGAACGCGATATTGCCGCTGACCGCAGCAGCGTTCGTGAGCGGTGCGCAGCCGTTCGCGGGCGCAGCGGTCACGAGCGAGTCGGTGATCGGTCCGATTTGTGCGAGCGTCACCGGGCCGGCCCCTTCTTCCGAAGGATACGTGCCGACCACGGCCGCGGGTGCGTTGACGCGGAAGCGCGAATACAGGCGCCCGCCGGGCGTGTTCGCGGCGCTGGCGATCGCGGAGCTGGCGACGCCCGGCGCGCCCGTGATGTACGGGAAGTCGCCTTCGTTGCCGGCCGAGGTCGCGACGATGATGCCGACCGCAGCTGCATTGTTGGACGAGATCGCCGACGGGTCGGCGGGTTCGCCGAACGGCGAGCCGAGGCTCATGTTGATCACGTCGAGGTGATCGCTCATGTCGCCGTCGCCATTCGGGTCCATCGCCCACTCGATCGCCTGCGAGGTGACGTCGGTGCTGCCTGCGGTGTCGTTGAACACCTTCAGCGCGTAGAGATCGGCACCCGGCGCGACGCCCGCGCCGATGCTTCCGGCGACGCCGAGGCCCGCGGCAGTACCGGCGACGTGCGAGCCGTGGCCGTTACCGTCGAGCGGATCTGCGTCCGGCGCCGGCACGGAATCCGGATCGTTCGCGTCGTAGGTCGGGCCTGCGAAGTCGTAGCCGCCCTTGACCTTGGCGGTCGGGAAGGTGCCGGGCTCGACGACATTCTTGTTGTTGCCGGTGTAGTCGGCAACGTTGCCGCTGCCGCCGAAGTTCGCGTGCGTGTAATCGATGCCAGTGTCGATGATGCCGATCTTGACGTGTTCGCCGCGGCCGAGCGCTGCCCACACCGCCGGCGCGCCGATCCACGGCACGCTCTCGATGTTGTCGGGCTTGTGAATCTCGACGCGGCCGACGGAGAGCACGCCTGGCATCGAGCGCAACGTCGCGACGTCTCTCGCGTTCACCTTGACTCGAAAGCCGTTGGCGCCGACGCGCTGCGCGGCCAGGATCTGCGCACCGAGGCCTTCCAGCGCCGGACGGAATCTTGCCTGCTCATCCGACACGCGCTGCGCTTGCGCGCGTTGCGCTGCCGGCGAAGCGTATGCGCCGGTCGCATCCAGACTCTGCGCGTTGAGCTCCGCGACCGCAGGCTCGGCGAGCCGCACGAACACCTGCACGCGACCATATTTGTCGGCGAGCGGCGTGCCGTGGAGCTGGAGCGAGTGACTTGCATCGATCGTGCGCTTGCGGACGTTGTCCGCTCCTTGCGTAGTCGCGGGGGCTGCGACGAATGTTGCGGTCAGCAACATCGCCACGACCCGTGACCGCGTCACGGTGACGTGTTGAACCATTTTGGAGTATCCCCGAACGTTGTTGTGAGTTAATTCCGGCAAGCGACGCTACTCCCACGTCGCTGCAAATTCAATTACGAAAAAATTGCGTGAGCACGTCGCGACGCGCGACGTCGCGTGTACACAAGTTGGAGCTGTGAGGAAATTCGACACTCGCGCGCGCGATTGTGCGTGCAGCTCAGGCGAGCTCGCGCAGCCAGTCGCGAGGACGCAGAAAATCCTCGTAGAGGCGCGCTTCGGGCGAGCCGGCAGCGGGACGCCAGTCGTATTCCCAGCGCGCGAGCGGCGGCAACGACATGAGGATCGATTCGGTGCGGCCGCCGCTCTGCAGTCCGAACGAAGTGCCGCGGTCGTAGACGAGATTGAATTCGACATAACGCCCGCGGCGATACAACTGGAAGCTGCGCTCGCGCTCGCCGTACGACAGCGCGTGGCGACGCGCGACGATCGGCAGGTACGCGGGCAGGAAATGATCGCCGACGCTGCGCTGGTAGGCGAAGCAGCGCTCGAAGCCCCACTCGTTGAGATCGTCGAAGAACAGCCCGCCGACGCCGCGCGTCTCGTTGCGATGCTTGAGGAAGAAATAGCGATCGCACCAGTCCTTGTGGCGCGCGTACACGTCGTCGCCGAACGGCGCGCACGCCTGCTGCGCCGTGCGATGCCAATGCAGCACGTCTTCGTCGAACGGATAGTAAGGCGTGAGGTCGAAACCGCCGCCGAACCACCATGCGACCGTGTCCTGCTTGGTCGCGCAGAAGAAACGCACGTTGCAGTGGGTGGTCGGCACGTACGGATTCAGCGGATGCAGGACGAGCGAGACACCCGCTGCGAGCCACTGCGCGTCCTGGAGCTCCGGGCGTTGCGCGGACGCGCTCGCGGGGAGCTTCGCACCCATCACGTGGGAGAAATTCACGCCGGCTTGCTCGAAGACTGCGCCATCGCGCAGCACGCGGCTCTCGCCGCCGCCGCCTTCGGCGCGCTGCCAGCTGTCCGAACGGAAGCGCGCCGTCCCATCGGTCTGCTCGAGCGCGCTGCAGACGCTGTCCTGAAGTCCGCGCAGATAGGACAGCACTGCCGCGACGTCGGGAGCGGGGGACGACATGACTACTTCTTCGGTGTGCGCTTCGCTGTCGCCTTCTTCTTCGGAGCGGGAGTCTTGGCCGGCGCTTTGGCCGCGGCCTTGGCCGGGGCTTTCGCAGCCGCCTTGACCGGCGCTGCCGTCTTCGCAGCCTTGGCCGCGCCGCGCGCCGGCTTCTCCGCCTTCTCCGCCGCAGGCGCGGCAGCTTCCGCCGCGGGCGCTGCGGTCTTCTTCGCAAATCTGCCGAAGCGGCCCTTGCCGCGCTCCGGCGCCGCGGCGATGAGCTCTTTGCACTCTTCCAGCGTCAGCGTCTTCGGGTCGCGATCCTTGGGAATCTTCGCGTTCTTCACGCGATCGGTGATGTACGGACCGTAGCGGCCGTTCAGCACCTGGATCCCCGCATCGGGGAAATCGAGGATGATGCGGTTCGCGTCGAGCACTTCCTTGGCGCGGATCAGCTCCAGCGCGCGCGGCAACTCGACGGTGTACGGATCGTCGTCCTTGATCGAGACGAATTTCTTTGCGCCGTACTGCACGTACGGGCCGAAGCGGCCGATCGCGACGCGGATCGCATGCCCGTCCGGCATGTTCCCCACCGTGCGCGGCAGCTTGAACAGCTCGAGCGCCTCCGGCAGCGTGATCGAGTCCATGCGCTGGTGCGGACGCAGGCTCGCGAACTTCGGCTTCTCTTCGTCGTCCTTCGTGCCCATCTGCACGAACGGGCCGTACTTGCCGTAGCGCACGGCGATCGGCTTGCGCGTCGTCGGGTCCCGGCCGAGGTCGCGCGCTTCCGACACGTCCTCGCGCGTCACCGTGCTGTCGACATGGTCGACCCGCTGCTTGAATTCCTTCCAGAAGCGGTCCAGCACCGGCACCCAGGCCTCGTGCCCGTCGGCGATCTCGTCGAGGTCGTCCTCCATCTTCGCGGTGAAGCCGTACTCCACGTAGTGATGGAAGTTGCGCGTCAGGAAGCGGTTGACGATCTTGCCGAGATCGGTCGGCACGAAGCGGCGGTTCAGCAGCTCCGTGTACTTCTTGTTCACCAGCGTCGAGATGATGCTCGCGTACGTCGACGGGCGGCCGATGCCGTGCTCTTCGAGCGCCTTCACCAGGCTCGCTTCGGAATAGCGCGGCGGCGGCTCGGTGAAGTGCTGCTCGGGGCGGATGCCCAGCAGCTTCACGCCGTCGCCGACCGCGAGCGGCGGCAGGATGCGGTCGTTGTCGTCGTCACCGCCGTCGTCGACTCCTTCCTTATATACGGCAATGTAGCCGGGCTTCACCAGCGTCGAGCCGTTGGCGCGCAGTACGGCGTCCGCGCCTTCGCGTTTCGCGGCGTTGCCCGGCACGAGGTCGACCGCGACCGTGTCGTACACGGCCGGCTCCATCTGGCTGGCGACCGCGCGCTTCCAGATCAGGCTGTACAGCTTGAACTGGTCGGGGTCGATCTTGCCTTCGAGCCGCTCCGGCGTGATCGCGGCGGAGGTCGGCCGGATTGCCTCGTGCGCCTCCTGGGCGTTCTTCGACTTGGTCTTGTAGACGCGCGGCGCTTCCGGCAGCGAGTCCTGGCCGTAGTTGGCGACGATGACCTGGCGGATCTCCTGGAGCGCTTCGTTGGCGAGATTCAGCGAGTCGGTGCGCATATAAGTGATGAGGCCGACCGCGCCCTCGCCGAAATCGACGCCTTCGTACAACTGCTGCGCCAGGCGCATCGTGCGTTGCGCGCCGAAACCGAGCTTGCGCGCCGCTTCCTGCTGCAGCGTCGAGGTCGTGAACGGCGGCGCCGGGTTGCGGCGGCGCTGCTTGCGCTCGATCGCCGCGACGCTGAGCCTGCCGCTGGCGGCGCCTTCGATCGCGGCGCGCACGTCGGTGGCCTGTTGTTCGCTGGTGACGGTGAACTGCTCGACCTTCTCGCCGCGAAATTCGATCAGCCGCGCCGGGAACGCCTGCTGGGCCTTCTCGACGTCGGCGTCGACTGTCCAGTACTCGCGCGGCTTGAAGCGCGCGATCTCCTCTTCGCGCTCGCAGATCATGCGCAGCGCCGGGCTCTGTACGCGGCCCGCGGAGGCGCCGGGCAATCCAGCCTTCTTCCACAGCAGCGGCGACAGGTTGAAGCCGACCAGGTAGTCGAGTGCGCGGCGCGCCTGCTGCGCGTTCACCAGGTCCTGCGAGATGTGGCGCGGCTGCGAGATCGCTTCGCGGATCGCGTTGCGCGTGATCTCGTAGAACACGACGCGATGCACGTCCTTGCCGTCGAGCGCGTCCAGCTCCTTCAACAGCTCGACCAGGTGCCAGGAGATTGCCTCGCCCTCGCGATCCGGGTCGGTCGCCAGGTACAGCGCGTCGGACTTCTTCAGCGCCCGCGCGATCGCCTGCACGTGCTTCTCGTTCTTTTCGAGGATCTGGTAGCGCATCGCGAACTTGCGCTTCGGGTCGACCGCGCCTTCTTTCGGCACCAGATCGCGGACGTGACCATACGAAGCCAGTACCTCGAAGTTCTTGCCGAGATACTTCTTGATGGTCTTCGCCTTCGCGGGCGACTCAACGATGACGAGGTTCTTCTGCTCCATAAAAAAAGAAAACCGCGGGACGGCCGCGGTGCTCGAACTGACTTGCGATCGCTATGCGCCTGAAATGGGTCAGTGCACCGGTTCCGCACGGCCGTCGAATACCAGATCCTCCATCCGCAACAATGCGTTTTCCTGCCCGGGCTGGCTGAAGAGCACCATCAGCACCACCCACTTCACCTGCTCGATGTCGATCTGCCGCGCATCCAGCGCCAGCAGCCGGTCGATCACCAGCTCGCGCTGCGCGGCGTTCACGATGCCGATGTTCTCCAGATAGAGAATGTAGCCGCGGCAATCGGTGTCGAGCCGCGCCTGCTCGCGCGCATCGAATACCCGCACCGACCGCGACGGTGGAATTGCCCCGGCGCGCTCGGGATCCGCGCACAACTGCTCGAGCCATTCCAGGGCGCGGCCGACTTCGCGTTCGGAGGAACCGGCCCGTTCCAGCTCCTCCTTGAGGGTATCGCGGTCGGGTTCGGGAGCGACGCTCGCCTCGGCGTCGAAATAATTCTCGAAAAGATAAATCAGGATATCGAGAACGCTTTCCTTCATTTCGCTGCCTTGAGGACGCGCCGGACGTAACGCCCGCCGGGACGGGACTCGAGCTTGCCGTCGAGCTCCAGGATCAGCAGCATCGAAGCCACCTCGTCGGCTGCGAACCCGGTGCGCTCGACCAGAACGTCGACGCTGGCCGGCTCGAAGCCGAGCGCATCTAACAGGATTTCATATGCTTTGTCCAATACCGGGCCGGCAGCTGCGTCCGACACGGGGCCGGTGGCGGCCGGGTTTCGCTGATCCGGAACAGCAGCTTGCAGCGCCGGCGCCAGCGCGCCGGCGAGCGCGCGCAGCTCGGCAAAAATGTCGTCGCCCGTCTCGACCAGCTTCGCTCCCTGCCTGATGAGCTGATGACAGCCGCGCGCCAGCGGGTTGTGGATCGAGCCCGGAATGGCGAACACCTCGCGGCCTTGCTCGGCTGCGAGCCGGGCGGTGATCAACGAGCCGCTGCGCACTGCCGCTTCCACGACCAGCGTGCCGAGCGCCAGTCCGCTGATGATGCGATTGCGGCGTGGGAAATTCGCCTTGAGCGGCGGCGCGCCGAGCGGAAATTCGCTGACCAGCGCGCCGCTCGCGGCGATCGTTTCCGCGAGCGCGCTGTTCGCGGGCGGATAGTCGATGTCCAGCCCGGTACCGCACACCGCGATCGTGACTCCCGCTGCATCGAGCGCGCCCTGGTGAGCTGCCGCGTCGATGCCCATCGCCAGCCCGCTCGTGATCGCGAGGCCGCATCGAGCGAGATGTGCCGCAAAGCTTGCGGCGTTGTCGCGGCCGCCGGCGGTGGGATTGCGCGAGCCAACGATTGCGAGCTGCGGTAGTGACAGCGCAGTGGGATCGCCGCGCACGAACAGCCCGACGGGCGCGTCGCTCAACTCGGCGAGCAGCGGCGGATACGCAGCGGCATCGAGCGGCACGAAATGATGTCCGGCGCGCTCGAGCCAGCGCAGCTCGGCATCGATCGCGGCATCGCGCTGGCGGCGGCTGTGCAGCCAGCCTGCGAAGCCGGATTCGGCGCCGCTCTCGCGTAATGCAGCGGGTGAAGCCGTGAGGATGGAATCAGCGGAGCCGAGGCGCTCGAGCAGCGGACGCAGTCGACCGGCGTGAAGGCCGGGCGCGTGGGTGAGGGTCAGCCAGGCGGAGAGTGACACGGGTGACGAGAGTGACGCGAGTGACGAAGGCCAGCGCCTATCGTCACTCGCTTCACTCCGTCACTTCCGTCACTTTTCTTACGGATTTCCCGCCAAATCGCCCTGGCGGATCTCGTGCGAGGTTTCCATCACGAGCGCGTAGCTCATGCGGTCGAACGACTTGAACACCATCGCGAGACCGATGCGCTCGTCCGGCAGCTGCACCGCCTTGCCCCGGCTGCCCATGCTGCTGCGGGCGGTGGCCGTCAGGCCGCCCTTCGAGTAGCTGTCGCGAACCACGCTGCCGACCTGGCTGATCGCCAGCACATGTCCCGGCTCGAGCCCGGCGCGCTGACCGCGATTCAGAGCAATCACCTGGTACTGGCCCATCCGCGTGTGGTCGCGCACGGCGATCACGCGCGCCTTCACGTCGGACGTGGGCGCGTGCGGCACGAAGTCGACGTTCACGTCCACTGACTCGGGGAACAGCTTGTCGCCCTGCAGAGCCTCGCGCGACGAGTCCGTCATCACGAGCTTGGCCGGGTCGCCGGTCGTGGCGACCGGGCCGGAGCCGACGTACTGTCCGGAGTAGCCGAGCAGGTCGCCGTCCTCGGGGTCGTACAGCTTTTCGTCGACGTGAATGATGCTGTAGCGCGTATCCGCCGCAGCGCTCCGCAGGCCGCTGGCATAAATCTCGTTGCCGGCGCCGCCGATCACGTGACCATCGCGCATCGCGACGATGTACGGCGCGCCTTTCACCTGATCGCCGTCGAGCAATGTCGGGCGGCCCATGAAGCTGGCGATCACGTCGTACGGGATCGCGGTGACCGCCTGGCTCAACGGCTCGCGGCGCACCTGCGGCGACAGGCGCTTGCCGCCGCCGCCTTCGGTGGCACCGGCGCCGCGGTCGCCGAGCGTGACGCGCGGCTGGCCGTCGATGTACACGAGCTTGAGCACGTCGCCCGGAAAGATCAGGTGCGGATTCTGCACCTGCGGGTTGACGTACCAGATTTCGGGCCAATACCACGGGTCGCGCAGGAACACTTTGGAGATGTCCCACAGCGTGTCACCGGTCTTGACGACGTACTCGTCAGGAGCGTCCGCCGTCAGCGGAATGTTGCTGCCGGTAGCGATGGTGCGCTGGCTTTCCTGTGCGGTGGAACTGACAGGAAGCAGACCGGTGGTGAGGGTCAGGCCGGCGATCACGCTGAGGACGAGCGCCGGACGGAAGGGCAGATTCGCAGTCTTCATGCGCCGAACAAGCTCCTGATCGTTGCGGCCGGATTCCAGCCGTATAATCTTCTCGCCGCGTAGTGCGTGCGGCAGCGCAGGCGATTCGCCCAAGGAGTCACCGAGACTGTTGCGACGCGGCACGCGTTGTCGGCAGCCTCGGCGAAGCCGATATTAAGTTCAACTGCGACCTAACTTTAGCAGCATCTTTGCAGCGATTGCACGAATAGGGTTCTTTTAAGCGACGTGGTTCTCAGTTTGCCCGCAAGCCTCTGCTTTGCGCGGCGTGCAGAGTATGGGAATGAGCTGATTTTCGTCATGGCACTGCTTCAAATTCTGGAATTTCCCGATCCGCGCCTGCGCACGCGCGCGCAGCCCGTCACGCAAGTGGATGCGGCGCTGCGCACGCTCATCGACGACATGTTCGAGACGATGTACGCCGCACCGGGCATCGGCCTGGCAGCGACGCAAGTGAACGCGGCGAAGCGTCTGCTGGTGATCGACATCAGCGAGAAGCGCGACCAGCCGCTGGTGCTGATCAATCCGGAGATTCTCGGACGCGAGGGCGTCGAGGAAACGGAGGAAGGCTGCCTGTCGGTGCCGGGCGTGTTCGACAAGGTCACGCGCGCCGAGAAGATCCGCGTGCGGGCGCTGGACCGCGACGGCAAGCCGCTCGAGTTCGAAGCGGACGGGCTGCTCGCCGTGTGCATCCAGCACGAGATCGACCATCTGGACGGCAAGCTGTTCGTCGACTACCTGTCCGAGCTCAAGCGCACGCGCATCCGCAAGAAGCTGGAGAAGGAGCGCAAGGACCGCCGCCCGGACAGCGCGCGTTCCGCGCCGAAAGCGCTCTGAAGAACTCCCTGTCCATCGTCTTCGCCGGCACGCCGGAGTTCGCAGTGCCGGCACTCGAAGCGCTGCTGCGCTCGTCGCACCGGATCGTCGCCGTCTACACGCAGCCCGACCGCCCGGCCGGCCGCGGTCAGCAGGTCGCGGCGAGCGCGGTCAAGCAATGCGCGCTGCGTCACGGCGTGCCCGTCGAGCAGCCGGCGACGCTGAAAGAGTCCGCGACGGTCGAGCGGCTGAAGCAATGGTCAGCCGATCTCATGGTCGTCGCCGCGTACGGATTGCTGCTTCCGCAATCCGTTCTGCAAGCGCCGCGACTGGGGTGCGTCAACATTCATGCGTCGTTGTTGCCGCGTTGGCGCGGCGCCGCGCCGATCCAGCGCGCGATCGCTGCCGGCGATGCCGAGAGCGGTATAACGATCATGCAGATGGAAGCCGGGCTCGACACTGGGCCGATCCTGCTTGCGCGCCCGACAGCCATCGCTGCGCGCGAGACCGCAGCTACTCTGCACGATCGCCTCGCTGCGCTCGGTGCGCAGGCGTTGCTCGACACGCTCGATGAGCTCGCGCTCGGCAAGGCGACGCCGCGGCCGCAGCCGGCCGCGGGTGTGACGTACGCGGCGAAGATCCGCAAGGAGGAGGCAGCGATCGATTGGTCGCGCTCCGCGGCGGAGATCGATCGGCAGATTCGTGCCTTCAATGCGTGGCCGATTGCCGAAACGCGGTGGAATGGACAACAGCTGCGCGTGTGGGAAGCCGTACCGGTCGAGTCTCCTGCGGCACCGAGCCCCGGCAAGGTGCTCGCCACGGGAGCCGCAGGCATCGACGTCGGTACGGGCAGCGGCGTGCTGCGATTGACGCGCGTGCAGGCCGCGGGCCGTAAGGCACTGTCAGCTGCGGAGTTCCTGAAGGCGCATCGTCTGGACGGCGCGGTACTGGGGTCGTGAGCCGCTCGGCCGCAGTTCGTGCCGACGCGGCGAAGATCGTCGCGGACGTCGCGACGCGTGGCCGCTCGCTCGACGTCGCACTGTCGTTCGATCCGCAGACGACGCGCCAGGAACGCGGGCTGATCCGCGCGCTCGCGTACGACAGCATCCGCTGGTACCTGCGCCTCGACGCGTTGCTCGGCCGCTTGCTGGCGCGTCCTGCGCAGAAGGTCGATCCCGACGTGCGCGCGCTCGCAATAGTCGGATTGTGTCAGTTGCTGTACACGGACATACCCGCGCATGCGGCCGTGGCGGAAACGGTGGAAGCGGCGCGTGCTCTCGGTCATCCCCGCGCGGCGGGCTTGATCAACGCCGTGCTGCGCCGCTGCCAGCGCGAGCACGCGCAACTCGCTGCGCAGATCGATCGTGACGTCGCGATGCGCACGGCACATCCGCGCTGGCTCGTGGATGCGCTCGCCGCCGACTGGGGCGAGCAGCACACGGCGATTCTCGCTGCGAACAATCAGCGTCCGCCGTTCTGGGTGCGTGTGAATCGACGCCGCAGCAGCGGCTCGCAGTATCGGAACCGTCTTGCGGACAGCGGAATCGCCGTTGCGGACAGCATGTTCGGCGACGAGGCGCTGTTGCTGGCGGACGCCATGGACGTCGCGGAGCTACCGGGGTTCGCCGCAGGCGAGGTCTCGATTCAGGACGCCGCCGCGCAGCTCGGCGCACGACTGCTCGCGCCGCGTGCGGGCGAGCGGGTGCTCGATGCGTGTGCCGCGCCCGGCGGCAAGACCGGACACTTGCTGGAGCTGCAACCTGAACTTGCGCAGCTGGTTGCGGTCGATGTTTCCTCCGAGCGCCTGACGCGGATCGCCGACAACCTGCGCCGCCTGGGATTGTCGGCGACGCTGGTGGCTGGCGATGCGGGCGCGCCGGCCGACTGGTGGGACGGGCGGCCGTTCGAGCGGATCCTGCTCGACGTGCCGTGCTCGGCCACGGGCGTGATCCGGCGCCATCCGGACATCAAGCTGCTGCGCCGGTCCGAGGATGTCGCGGCGCTCGCCGCCCGGCAATCGCGGCTGTTGCAAGCGCTGTGGGCGTTGCTTGCGCCGGGCGGGCGGCTGGTCTACGCGAGCTGCTCGGCGCTGCAGGCCGAAACCGTGGCGGTCGTCGAAGCATTTATGGCGACTGGCGTGCACGCGAGCGAGACGACGACCGCCGTATTCGCCGACGTCGGAGCGATCGAAGCGACAATGCCGGCACGCGCCGGGCGGCGGATCGCGGCAGGGACAGCCGGCATGGACGGCTTTTATTATGCTTGCCTAGAAAAAACCGAAGGACAGTGAGTGGCCGCGAGCCTGACGTCTGGTCGCGAAGCGCGAGTTAGCCCCCGTGTGCGACGCGGGCCAGCAGCATTCCAGCTGCTGCTCGTGCTCGCCTGCGCCGGCTTCTGCTACGCGCCGGACAGTTGGGCGCAAGGGCGCTTCGAGATCCGCTCGGCGTACGTCGAGCGCGCCGAAGGCGTATACCAGCTCAATGCCACGCTCGACTTCGAAATCGTGGAGGGCGCGCGCGCCGCTGTCCGCGATGGCGCGCCGTTCACGCTGCACCTGGAAATCGTGGTCCGGCGCGAGCGCTCGTACTGGGTCGACGAGGTCGTCGCGACGCTGGACCAGAGCTACGAGCTCGTCTACCACGCGCTCAGCGACCGCTACCTCGTGCGCAACCTGAACAGCGGCGAGCAGGCTTCGTATGCGACGCTCGACGCCGCGTTCGACTCCCTGCGCGTCATCAGCAATCTGCCGATCCTCGACCAGGCGCTGGTCCGGCCGGAGCGCCGCCACGAGATCAGCCTGCGCGCCAGCATCGACGTGCGCACCATGCCGGACACCTTGCGCTTCATCCTGTTCTGGTCGGACGATTGGCGTCAGCGCAGCGAGTGGTACACATGGTCCCCGCGGCTCTGAAGCGCACGCTGGTTTCGATCCTGGTCCTGATCGGCTCGGGACTGTGGGTCGCCGCGCTCCTCATCATGGCGCAGACGGTGCAGCAGTCGGCGCATTTCAGCGACCTGCATCCGTTCATCGTCGGCGTCAACGTCGCCGGTCTGCTCGTGCTGCTGATACTGATCGGCGGGCGCGTCGTGCAGCTGATCCGCGACTGGCGCAAGCGCGTGGTCGGCTCGCGCCTCGAAGCGCGCATGGTGTGGATGTCGGCGACGCTGGCGATGGCGCCGCTGCTGCTGGTGTTCTACTTCTCCGTGGTGTTCCTCAACCGCGGCATCGACAGCTGGTTCCACGTCGAGATCCGCGAAGGCCTGCAAGACGCGCTGACATTGTCGCGCGCCGCGCTCGACCTGCGTATGCGCGAGTACCAGACGCGCACGCGCGAGATCGCCAACGACCTGGCGACGCAGGACGACCCGATCGGGATGCTCGATGAGGCGCGGCAGAAGAGCGAGGCGATCGAGCTGACGCTGCTCGGCACGAACCGCCGCATCCTCGGCACCAGCTCGGAGCGCTTCGGCCAGATCGTGCCGCCGCGCCCGAACGACGAAATGGTCATGCAGTCGCGCCACGAGTACGTGACGCTCGATCCGGTCGCGGGCGGCGGCTTCCTCGTGCGCACCGCCGTGCAGGTGCCGCTGACTTCGCCGGGCGACGAGCCGCGCATGCTCGAGGCCGTCTATCCGGTGGAGCGCCGTCTCGGCGAGCTCGCCGACACGGTGGAATCCGCGTATCAACGCTACGGCGAGAAGGCGCGGCTGCGCGAGCCGCTGAAGGCCAGCTTCACGCTGACACTGACCCTGGTGCTGTTGCTGTCGTTGTTCGGCGCGCTGTATGGCGCGTTCTGGGCCGCGCGGCGTCTGGTGCGGCCGATCCAGGATCTCGTGGCGGGCACGCGGGCCGTCGCCAAGGGCGACTTCGACATGCGCCTGCCGCTCACCTCGCACGACGAGATGGGCATCCTCGTGCATTCGTTCAACGACATGACCAAGCGCCTGGCGCGCGCACGCGAAGAAACGCGACGCAGTCAGCACGTGGTCGAGGCGGAGCGCGCCAACCTCGCGGTGATCCTCGCGCGCTTGTCGACTGGCGTCATTTCGCTGGAGCCGGATCGCACGGTGCGCACCGCGAACCAGGCGGCCTGCACGATTCTCGGCGCGGAGGTCGACAGCGTCGTCGGCAAACCGCTGGCCGACGCCGGCAAGGGCAGCTCGCTGTTCGAGCAGTTCGAGGTCGCCTGCAGCGCGCACCTCGACGCGGGTCAGACCGAGTGGCGCGAGCAGCTCGTGCTGCAGGCCGAATCCGGCCGCCGCATCCTGATGTGTGCGTGCACCACGCTGTCGGGCGAGGACCGCAGCCCCGGCGGCTTCGTCATCGTGTTCGACGACATCACCGCGCTCCTGCAGGCGCAGCGCGACGCGGCCTGGGGCGAGGTCGCGCGCCGCCTGGCGCACGAAATCAAGAACCCGCTGACGCCGATCCAGCTGTCGGCGGAGCGCATCCGGCGCAAGCTCCTGGGCTCGATGAGCGAGGGCGAGGCGCAGATGCTGGACCGGGCCACGCACACGATCGTGCAGCAGGTCGAGGCGATGAAAGAGATGGTGAACGCGTTCAGCGAATATGCGCGCGCGCCGGAGATGGATGTGTCACGCTTCGACCTGAACCAGCTCATCGCCGAGGTCGCCGAGCTGTACCGGGCCGGTAACCGCGAGGCGGGCCGGATCGGCCGGCCGAAGCTCACGCTGGATCCCGCCCTGACCGAGATCGAGGCCGACCGCGGGCGCCTGCGGCAGATCATTCACAATCTGCTTGCCAACGCCATCGAGGCATTGGAAGGTGCACGGGATCCGGAGATCCGCGTCGAGACGCGGCTGGTCGAGCGGCCGGACGGCCGGCTCGCCGAGATCACCGTCGAGGACAACGGCCCGGGCTTCCGGCCGGACGTCATCGGCCAGGTGTTCGACCCGTACGTGACCACGAAACCGAAGGGCACCGGCCTGGGGCTGGCGATCGTGAAGAAGATTGTCGAAGAGCATGGCGGCAGAATCGAAGCCGACAACGCGCGGACCGGCGGCGCGCGCGTGCGGATCGAGCTGCCGCTCGCCGCCGGCGTCCGGTCCGGACCGACGCGCGAGCGGCGTACCGGAGCGAGGAGGGAACGTGCATGAGCGCAGCACGCATACTGGTCGTCGACGATGAATCCGAGATCCGCGGGCTCCTCAAGGAGATCCTCGCGGACGAAGGCTACGAAGTGGACGTCGCCGCGGACGCGACCGAGGCGCGTGCGATCCGCACGCAGCACGATCCGGACTTGGTGCTGCTGGACATCTGGATGCCGGATACCGACGGCATCACGCTGCTGCGCGAATGGGCTCAGCCGAACGGCGCGTCCTGCCCGGTCGTCATGATGTCGGGCCACGGCACGGTCGAGACCGCTGTCGAAGCAACGCGGCTCGGCGCATTCGATTTCGTCGAGAAGCCGTTGTCGCTCGCCAAGCTGCTGCGCACCGTCGAGCGTGCGCTCGATTCCGGGCGTAACCGCCGGCAGTCCACTCGCTCGCTCGCGCCGCCGCTGATCGCGCCGGTCGGCAAGAGCCGTGCGATGCACGCAGTGCGCGAGCAGGCTCAGCAGATCGCCCCGCACCAGACGCCGGTGCTGATCGTCGGCGAACCGGGCTCGGGCCGCGAATCGTTCGCGCGCTACATTCATTCGCTGAGCCCGCGCTCCCCAGGACCTTTCGTGCAGCTGGTCGCGACCGGAGTCAGCGACGAGGGCGCTGCGGCGGCTTTGCACGGCACCGAGGACGCAAGCGGCGTTCACGCCGGAGTGTTCGAGCAGGCCGCGGGCGGTGTCTTGTTCGTCAACGGCATCGAGGATCTGCCGCCGCGCGCGCAGGGGCTGCTGGTCGCGGCGCTCGAGGCGCAGACGTTTACGCGCGTGGGCGGCGCGACGCCGGTGAAGTCCAACGTGCGCATCATCGCGTCCGCGACTTCGCGCTTCCTGAATGCCGACGACACGTCGGGCGTCAGGCTCGAGCTGCTCTCGCGCCTCAACGTGATCACGCTGCAGGTGCCGCCGCTGCGCGAGTACGCGCAGGACGTGCCGGATCTGCTGCGCTACTACGTCGACCGGCTGGTCGACGAACAGCACCTGCCGTTCCGCCGCTTCGGCGTGGCTGCGCAGAATCGTTTGCGCAACTACCCGTGGCCCGGCAACGTGCGCGAGTTGCGCAACCTGGTGCAGCGGCTGCTGATCATGGGCGGCGAAGAGGAGATCAAGCTCGAGGAGATCGAGCGCGAGCTCGCCGCGCACACGCCGACCAACGAGCCGCTGGTGAAGCAGGATCTGCTGGCGTTGCCGCTGCGCGAAGCGCGCGAGCACTTCGAGCGCGCCTATCTGCAGCAGCAGCTGATCCTGTGCAACGGCAAGGTGGGCCAGCTCGCCAAGCGCGTCGGGATGGAACGGACGCACCTGTACAGGAAGCTTCGATCGTTGGGTGTCGATTTCCGGCAGCTGGCAGAAGACTAGAAGCAGTCAGGCTTCAGCCTGACTCATTCCCCAACCTTGATCACCAGCGCGTCGATGCGCGCATTGCGCAGCTTGCTGCGCGTCTCCTCGAGCTGCTGCAGGTTCGTGATCGGGCCGACGCGCACGCGATGCCAGGTGTCCCGGTCGATCGTGACCTTCTGGATCTTCGACTCCACGCCCTGCATCGCGATCAACGCGCGCACGCGATCGGCGTCGGCGTGGTTGCGGAAGGACCCGGCTTGCAGGATGTATGCGCCGGGCTTCTCCACCGGCCCTGGACCCGCGCCGGGTCCGGCGGCGGGCGCCGCACCCTCCTGTTCCGGGATCACGACTTCGAACTTCGGCAGCATCTCGTAGAACTCGAACTGCGTTTCCGCGTCCTGCGAGGCCGGCGCGGGCTTCGCTGCGGCGGGCGCTTCGTCGCGCGTCATCGGCGGTGCTTCCTGCGCGAGGCGTGCAGCGGGCCGGCGGTCGAACAGGTACACGCCGACCGCGACGGCGAGGCCGAGCGCCAGCCCGGTGACGAAGCCGGCGACGCCGGACAGGCTTCCCGCGCCGCCGCTGCCGCGTTTCGAGTTCTTGTAGTCGCGCGCCACTACATCTTCTCCGGCGCCGACACGCCCAGCAGCTTCAGGCCGTTCTCCAGCACCTGCCGGGTCGCGGCGACCAGGTTGAGTCGGGCGTTGCGCAGGGCGACGTCGTCGACGATGAACGTGTGTGCGTTGTAGTAGGTGTGGAAGTCGCCGGCGAGGTCGCGCAGGTAGTGCGCGAGCTGGTGCGGCTCGAGCGCGCGCGTGGCAGTCTCCAGCAGCTCCGGATAATAAGTGACGCGGCGGATCAGCGCTTTCTCGTGCGGCTCGGTGAGTCGCGCGACGTTGCGCTCGCCATCCTCGCGATCGTGCGTGTATCCCTTCTCCTGAAGCTGCCGGAACACACTGCAAACGCGCGCGTGCGCGTACTGCACGTAGTACACCGGATTCTCTTCGCTCTTGGACAGCGCGAGGTCGACGTCGAACACGAACTCCGAATCGGCGCGGCGCGACACGAGAAAGAACCGCACGGCATCGCGGCCGACCCACTCGATCAGGTCGCGCAGCGTGACGTACGCGCCGGCGCGCTTGGAAATCTTCACTTCCTCGCCGCCGCGCATGACTTTGACCATCTTGTGCAGCACGTAATCGGGGTAGCCGCCCGGAATCCCCATGCCGAGGGCCTGCAGACCGGCGCGCACGCGCGCGATCGTGCCGTGGTGATCGGTGCCCTGCACGTTGATCGCGACGCGAAAGCCGCGTTGCCACTTGGTCACGTGATAGGCGACATCCGGCACGAAGTACGTGTACGTGCCGTCGGACTTGCGCATGACGCGGTCCTTGTCGTCGCCGTAGTCCGTCGTGCGCAGCCAGAGCGCACCGTCCTTCTCGTACGTCCTGCCGCTGGCGACGAGCCCGCCGACGGTCGAGTCGACCTTGCTGTCGGTGTACAGGCTCGACTCCAGGTAGTAGACATCGAAGTTCACGCCGAACTTCTGCAGGTCGAGGTCCTGCTCGCGGCGCAGGTAAGCGACCGCGAAGCGTCGCACGGCCTCCAGGTCGTCGATCTTGCCGCTCGCCTTGACCGCCTCGCCGTCGAAGGCGTGCACGGTCTTCCTCGCCAGGAAGTCCTCGACGATGTCCTGGATGTACTCGCCTCCGTAGCCGTCCTCGGGCCAGCCGGAATCACCCGGTTTCAGACCGCGCGCCCGCGCCTGCACCGACAGCGCGAGCTTCTGGATCTGCGCGCCGGCGTCGTTGTAGTAGAACTCGCGGCTGACCTGGTAACCCTGCGATTGCAGCAGCGAGGCGAGCGCGTCGCCCAGCGCCGCCTGCCGGCCATGGCCGACGTGCAGCGGACCGGTCGGATTCGCCGAAACGAACTCGACCACCGTGCTCTGGCCGCTGCCGCGCTTGCTGTAACCGTAGGTCGGGCCGAGCGCGAAGATGTGCGCCAGCTCCTGGCTGTACGCCTGCGCCGAGAGGTGGAAGTTGATGAAGCCCGGGCCCGCGATCTCGGCCTTGTCGATGAGCTCGCTCGACGGCAGCGCGGCGAGGATCGCCTGCGCGAGCTGCCGCGGATTGCGCCGCGCGGGCTTCGCCAGCTGCAGCGCAACGTTCGTCGCGAAATCGCCGTGTGCGGCGTCGCGCGCGCGCTCGATGTCGACGACGGGTCGGGCGATGTCGGCGGGCAGGATGTCGGCCGGCAAAGTGGCGAGCGCGGCCTGGACGAGTTGTTCGATCCGATATTTCACGTGCAGAAAACAGTGGAGGCTGGCGGGTGACTATCCCAGATCGAGCGCGTCCACGTCTATGGACCAGCGTACGCGGCGTGCTTCGGGCAGCCTTTCCAGCGTCGGCAACCACGTGCTCATGAACTTCTGTAATGGAGAATGCGTACCTGCGTGCAGCAGCAGCTGCGCGCGATAGCGGCCTGCGCGCCGTTCCATCGGCGCCGGCGCCGGGCCGAGCAACTGCACGCCGCGCATCTCTTGATCGCGCGCGACACCCAGCGCCGCGCGCAAGAATTTCATGGGCGCCAGTGCCGTCGCGGCTTCGGCGCGCAGCAGTGCGATGCGCGCGAACGGCGGCCACTCGCTCTGTTCGCGTTCCTGCAACGCGCCGGCCGCGAACGCTTCATAGCCGCCGGCCAACAGCAGCGCGAGCAGCGGATGCTCGGGATATTCCGTCTGGATCAGCACTTCGCCCGGCCGCTCCGCGCGGCCGGCGCGACCGGCAACCTGCACGATCGTTTGCGCCAGGCGCTCGCCGGCGCGGAAGTCGGTGCTGAACAGGCCCTGGTCGGCATTCAGCACGACGACCAGCGTGACGTTCGGGAAATCGTGGCCCTTGGTGAGCATCTGCGTGCCGACGAGGATGCGAACTTCCCTGCTGTCGACGCGCGCGAGCGTTGCCTCCAGCTCGCCGCGCCGGCGGATCGCGTCGCGGTCGATGCGGGCGAGCGGTGCGTCCGGGAACAGCTGTCGAGCTGCTTCCTCGATGCGCTCGGTGCCTTGTCCGACAGGCTTGGCGGGCTGACCGCAGTTGGCGCACAACTCCGGAACCGGTTGCTGTGAGCCGCAGTGATGACAGATCAGATGGCGCGAGCGGCCGTGAACGGTCAGGTGCGCATCGCAGCGCGCGCAGTGTGCTGACCAGCCGCAGGCCGGACAGAACCAGACTGGCGCGTAGCCGCGCCGGTTGAGGAACAGCATGACTTGGCCGTCGGCATCGAGATGGCGCTGTATCGCGAGGACGGCGGGCGTTGCGATGCCCTGCGTTTCCCCGTGCGCGCGCAGGTCGATCAGCGCCATGCGCGGCGGCTGTGCGTTCGCCGCGCGCTGCGGCAGCCTCGAGACCCACTGCGGCTGGCGTTGCGCCCGGTGCAGGCTCTCCAGCGACGGCGTGGCCGAGCCGAGCACGACCGGAATCCCGAGCCGCTGCGCGCGCACGATCGCCAGGTCGCGCGCCGAGTACCGGAAGCCTTCCTGCTGCTTGAACGATCCGTCATGCTCTTCGTCGACGACGATCAGCCCCGGTCGCGCGAGCGGACTGAATACTGCCGAACGCGTGCCGATGACGATACGGGCCCGACCCTCGCGAGCACTGCGCCACGCCGCCAGTCGCTCGCCGTCGCTCAGGTTCGAATGCAGGACCGCCAGCGGTGCATCGAACCGTGCGCGAAAACGCGCGATGAGTTGCGGCGTCAGCGCGATCTCGGGCACGAGCACGAGGGCCTGCTCGCCGCGCTCGATGACGGCGGCGATCGCGCGCAGATAGACCTCAGTCTTGCCGCTGCCGGTCACGCCATACAGCAGATGCGACGCGAAGCTCCCAAGCGTGCCGCAGATCCGTTGTACGGCCTCGTGTTGCGCGTCGTTGAGAGTCGGACCGCTGCGCGGCGCGGGCGTTACGAATCCGGGCGCAGGCATGAGTATTGTCTGCACGACGTATCCGCGTGCTTCGAGTTTGCGCAGGGCGTCCGGCGTTGCGGTCATCTCATCGCCGTTCGACAGCGCCTCGACGATCGCTCGCAGGCGAATCGCGCGCGCCGGAAGCTTGGCGAGCGCTTCGTTGCGCCCGAGCTCGGTGAGCGACCACACGATTGTCTCTTCACGCAGCGCCGCGCCCGTGCGCAAGGGCGCCGGCATCGCGGCCGCGAGAACCTCGCCGACCGGATGACGGTAGTAGTCCGCCGACCAGAGCAGCAGCTGCAGGAGAGCGGCGTCGAAAGTCGGCTCGGCATCGACGGCCGCGATGACGGATCGCAACTTGCCGGCGGGTACCTCGGTTCGATCGCGGCGTCCGACGACCACGCCGATGACCCGCCGGCGTCCGAACGGTACCCACACCCGCTGCCCGGGCGCGAGGTCGGCCGACTGCGCCGGCGCGCGGTAGTCGAAAGTCCGCCGCAGCGGCGTGTCGATGGCGACCGCGAGGATCACGTCGCCGAGCGCTCTATGCACAGAAGCTGTGGACAAGTCTGTGCATGGCTTGGGGTGAACCGACCCAAGTGGGCGCTCGACCGACGAATTCCGGTGTTGGTCATATTTTGTGCGGCGTCAACCGAAGCTCCGGTCCGGCGTTGATCTACGCATGCATCTCCAAGCAAGGTCTGGCCATGCCTTCTTCTGTTAGCCTGCCGGCGTTCGCGGCGCCCACTCTGCAGTGGGACGGCGACGCACAGGCCTCCGTGGAGGAACCGATTCTGGAGCAGGCGCGGGCACTCGACCGCTTTCTCGCGAGCATCGAGAAACGCGCATTCCGCATGGCGCGCATTGCCCTGCGGCACGACGAGGATGCGCTCGACAGCGTCCAGGACGCGATGCTACAGCTCGCGCGCCGCTATGGCCGCCGGCCGAGCGAGGAGTGGCGCCCGCTGTTCTACCGCATTTTGCAGAATCGGATTCGCGATTGTCAGCGGCGTCGTCGCGTGCAGGCGCGGATCATGGCGTGGCTGCCCGGGTTGCGATCGCAGGAGGAAGGCGTCGCCGATGAGTACGCAGCAGTGCCCGACCGCGCGCCCCTGCCAGCGGAGCAGCTGGCAGTCGACCAGGCCATGCAGGCGCTGGAGCGGTCGCTGGCCGAGCTGCCCGGGCGCCAGCAGGAAGCATTCATGCTGCGTGTCTTCGAGGGCATGGACGTCGCACAGACCGCGGTCGCGATGGGATGCAGCGAAGGCAGCGTCAAGACACACTATTCGCGGGCCGTGCACACGCTGCGCGAGCAGCTGGGAGTTGCGTGGTGAGCCTGTCCAACGAGCCGGATGAGAGCGAGCTGGAGCGCAAGGCGCGAGCGCTGTTCGAGAACAGCGTCGAGCGGCTGGACGCGCGCACGCGGTCGAGGCTGACCCAGGCCCGCAATCGCGCACTGGAAGAGGTGAAGCACAGCGCTCCGCATCGCCGCTGGATCTGGGCGCCCGCCGGCGGCGTCGCGCTCGCTGCCATCGTGGCTGTCGTGTTGAGCTCGGGCGGTTTGCGCTCCAGTCCTGAAACGGGAGCGCTGGCGCTCGAGGACATCGACATCGTCGCCGATTCCGAGAACTTCGAGATGCTGGAGGACGTGGAGTTCTACATGTGGCTCGAAGACGCGCCGGCGGATCAGAACAGCGGCTGAGCGATGCAATACCTGCGCGCAGTTTCGCTGCTGGTGTTCGCGTGCGCATGGCCGGCGCAGGCCGCCGAAAAGCTGCCGCCGCTCGATGCCGAGTTCCTGGAGTACCTGGCGAATTTCGGCAGCGACGAGGAGGACTGGACGCTGTTCGCCGACGAGGAGCCCGCGGCCGAGCCGCCGCCCGCGAAGGAACCGCCTGCCAAAAGTGATGCGAGCAAGACAGAGGCCGCGGCCAAGCCCGCGGAGAAGCGATGAAAGTCGTGTCGGTATTGTGTATTTGCGGACTGCTGCTGCTGGCGGCGCCGCTGGCGGGGGCGGCGCAACCGCAAGCCGAAGCCGGGGTGAGCTGGGAGTCGTTGAGCGCGCAGCAGCGCCAGCTGCTCGCGAATTTCGAGTCGCGTTGGGCGCAGCTGCCGCCGCAGCGCCAGAGTAAGCTCGCGCGCGGCTCGCAGCGCTGGCTGTCCATGCCGCCCGAGCAGCGCCAGCAGGCAGGCGAGCGGTTCAAGCGCTGGCAGTCGCTGGATGCCGATCAGCGCCGCGTGATCCGGCAGCGCTATCAGCAGTTCAAGAAGCTGCCGCCGGGCGAGCAGGCCCGCATCCGCAAGAACTTCCGTCAGTTCCAGAGTCTGACGCCCGAGCAGCGGCGTGAGCTGCGCCAGCGCTTTCGCGATCTGCCGCCGCAGGAGCGCCAGCGGCTGAGAGAGAAATGGCGGCGATGACCGGCCACGACGCTGGCCGCTGGGGCGGCCAGCTCCATGTTTGGATTGGCACCCTCGCGCCGATACAAGCCACAGCAAGCGTGAGCTCGGCTCGCGGCTGATAGACGGTGACGCAGCCCACCGCGGGCGCCGGGGCGCGGATCTGCCACGCAGGTCCGACCGCCACCAGCTCGCAGGAGCGCAGCGCTTCCAGCAGAGGCAGCTGCAGGGCCTTGGCGAGAGCCTCCTTCACGGTCCACATCGCGTAGAAGAGTCGCTCGCGCTCGGGACCGGCAGCGGCTTCCAGCGCGCGCGTCTCGGATTCGCTGAACACATTGCGGCTGATTGCCAGCGCATCGCGAGGCCGGTGCAGCTCCAGGTCGACGCCAACGTGCAATGCCGGCTGCGCCCGCGCCAGCGCGGCGTATCCGCCGCTATGACTCAGACTTTCCCTGATCGAGTCGCGCTCGTTACGCCGCACATGCGCGCGCAGCGCCCGGCTGACCGCAAACTCCTGACGCCGCGTCGCCCGCCGCACACGCGCCAGCGCCAAGCGGTCCTCGTCCGTGAGCCGAGCCGGATCAAAGTGTTGGGCGGCATCGGGCGCGGCCAGCCATAGCTGCAGGGATTCCATCATAATTCGAGGCTACACCGCTTCACGCCGCACGTTCATGGCTGCCCACTCCGATTTCGCGCCCGAGGTCTCGCCGGTCGAACGGCGCCGGGACGCTTATGTCTGGCGGCTGCTGATGACGGGTGCGAGCTTCGTGTTGTTCGGGATCGGCGCCGTCGTCGTCGGCGTCGTGCTGCTGCCGCTGGTGAGAATCATTCCAGCCGCCCGGGAGCGCAAGCGCGAGCGCGGCCGCACGGTCATGCGCCTCGCGCTGCGACTCTTCGTCGGCGTGATGCACCGGCTCGGCGTGCTCACGTACGAATTCCGCGGCAGGGAACGACTCGGCCGTCCGGGGCAGCTGATCCTCCCGAATCATCCTTCGCTGATCGATGTGGTTTTTTTGCTGGCGTTCGTGCCCGGCGCCGGCTGCGTCGTCAAAGCCGGCTTGTGGCGCAATCCGCTTACGCGCAGCGCCGTGACGCTCGCGGAGTTCATTCGCAACGATTCGACCGCGGACATGATCGTGGCGGCGGCCGGCGCGTTGCGCGCCGGGCAACCGCTGATCTTTTTTCCCGAGGGCACTCGCACGCGGCCGCAGCAGCCGCTGGCCTTCCACCGCAGCGGCGCGAATATTGCTTTGCGCGCCGCCGCCAGCGTCACGCCGGTATACATCCGCGTCGAGCCGACCACGCTCACGAAAGCCGAGCCGTGGCACCGGATTCCGGCGCGGCGTCCGCACTTCTCGCTGGTCGTCGGCGAGGACGTGGATCTGCAGGCCTTCCGCGCGGCGCCGCTGCCGGTCGGCTCGCGCGAGCTGAACGAGCGGCTGCAGGCGCAGTTCGAGGCGCAACGGGAGCGCCCGGCCTGTTAAACTGCGCCCCGCCTGGTGATGGCCGAATGCAGCACGCGCGAGACGTGCCTGGGGCCGCGGACGTGCTGCCGCACGCTGCCGGAGTTGAGCGGAGTTACATGCAATCGCACGATGAAATCCTCGAGCGCATCCGCGGCACGCTGGTGCAGCTGTTCCAGCTCGACGCTGCCGACGTGACGCCCGCCGCGCGGCTGTACGAAGACCTGGAGATCGACAGCATCGACGTCGTCGATCTGATGGACGAAGTCCAGCGCTATACCGGCCGCAAGGTCACGCCGGAGGATTTTCACTCGGTCCGCACGGTCGGCGACCTGGCGGCGGTCATGCAGCGCCTGCTGCATGCGTGAGAATGGCTGAACCGGTCTTCGCGCCATGCGTGGTCATTCCCGTCTACAACCACGAGCATGCGATCGGCGCCGTCGTCGGCGGGATCCGCGCGCAGGGCATGCCTATGGTGCTCGTCGATGACGGCAGCAGCCAGGCCTGCGCCGACGTGCTGCAACGGTTGAGCACGACCCCTGACGTAGTGCTGGTACGACATGAGCGTAATAGCGGTAAAGGAGCTGCCGTCAGCACCGGCCTGCGCACAGCGCGCGAGCGCGGCTACACGCACGCCGCGCAGATCGACGCGGACGGCCAGCACACCGTGAGCGACTTGCGTCGTTTCGTGGAGGAAGCGCGGCAGCATCCCGACGCAGTGATCTGCGGCCGGCCGATCTTCGACGCCAGCATTCCGCGCTCACGCTACTACGGCCGCTACCTGACGCACGGCCTCGTCTGG
Organism: Steroidobacteraceae bacterium; assembly: GCA_035275585.1. Classification (GTDB taxonomy): domain Bacteria; phylum Pseudomonadota; class Gammaproteobacteria; order Steroidobacterales; family Steroidobacteraceae; genus Steroidobacter. The sequence goes on from DATEML010000019.1 coordinate 138,780, forward strand.
CTGGAGACGTTGTCGTTCGAGCTGATCGACACGATGTGCGGCTTCCGCGTCTATCCGCTCGCCACGACGCTCGCGCTGCTCGATCGCGGTCATGTCGGCCGGCGCATGGACTTCGACACGGAAGTGCTGGTGCGGCTGCACTGGCGCGGCGTGCGGACCCGCTGGCTCGCAACTGCCGTGCGCTATCCGCTGGATGGCGTCTCGCACTACCGGATGTTTCTCGACAACGTGCGGATGACGAGTCTGCATGTGCGCCTGCTGCTGGGCATGCTCGCGCGGCTGCCGCTGCTGCTGTGGCGTAAGGCGAATGCGTAAGCAGGGCGCGGTCGAGGCGACGGTCGAGGCGCTCGTCGCCTTCCACGACGTGGACGTGGCCGGCGTCGTCTGGCACGGTCACTACCTGAAGTACCTGGAGAACGCTCGCTGGGCGCTGATGGAGCGGCTCGACTTCGGCCTGGACGCAATGATCGCGTCCGGTTACGCGTGGCCGATCGTCGAGGCGCACGTCAAATATGTGCACGCCGCGCGCTTCGGCGATCGGCTCTCCGTGCAGGCTTCGCTGGTCGAGTGGCAAAGCCGCCTGACCGTCAATTACCTGGTTACGCATGCAGCGACAGCGGAGCGGGTCGCGCGCGCACGGACTGTGCAGGTTGCCGTCGAAGCGAGCAGCGGCGTGCTGCAATTCGAATCGCCTGCTGTCCTGGTGGAGCGCGTGGCAGCCGCAATGAAGAGAGAGGAGCAGAAGTGGAACGACGCGATGTGATCGTGATCGGTGCCGGACCGTCCGGCGCCATTGCCAGCGCACTGCTGAAGCGACGCGGCTGGGACGTGGTGGTGCTCGAAGCGCAGCGCTTCCCGCGTTTCTCGATCGGCGAGAGCCTGCTGGCGCATTGCCTGGATTTCGTCGAGGAGGCGGGCATGATGGCTGCCGTCGACGCCTACGGCTTCCAGTTCAAGAACGGCGCTGCGTTCGTGCGCGGCCCCGAGTACGGCGAGTTCGAGTTCTCCGACAAGTTCACGGCGGGCCGCAATTCGACTTACCAGGTGGAGCGCGCGAAGTTCGATACGCTGCTCGCGAAAGAAGCGGCGAAGCAGGGCGTGGACGTCCGCTACGAAGTCCGTGTCGGCGCAGTCACCGCTGGCGCGGAGCCGCGCGTGCACGCTATCGAGGCTGGTGGGCGCGAGTACGACATTGCAGGCCGCTTCATTCTCGATGGCAGCGGCTTCGGCCGCACGCTGCCGAAGCTGCTCGAGCTGGAGACCCCGTCGAATTTCCCGGTGCGCAACGCCGTGTTCACGCATGTCGCCGATCGCATCCCGGACGGCGCCTTCGATCGCAACAAGATCCAGGTCGTGGTCCACCCGCAGCATCGCGACGTGTGGTACTGGCTGATTCCGTTCCCGCAGGGGCGCTGCTCGCTCGGCTGTGTCGCGAGCAAGGAATTTTTCGACGCCCAGCCCACCGATCTCGCGCAGCGGCTGCGCAAGCTGGTGAGCGAGGAGCCGTTCCTCGCGCGCTTGCTGGTGAACGCAGAGTGGGACACGCCCACGCGTGAGCTTTCCGGCTATGCCGCTAACGTGCGCACGATGCACGGCGAAGGCTTCGCGCTGCTCGGCAATGCAGCCGAGTTCCTCGATCCGGTGTTCTCGTCCGGCGTCACGATCGCAATGCGCTCCGCCAGCATGGCGGCGAAGTTGCTCGATCGACAGCTGCGGGGCGAGCGGGTCGACTGGCAGTCGGAGTTCGAAATCCCGCTGCGCAAGGGCGTCGACACTTTCCGCGCGTACGTGCGCGCGTGGTATGACGGGCGCTTCCAGGACATCATGTTCTCGAAGACCCAGCCGCCGGGCGTACGCCGCATGATTTGCTCGATCCTGGCCGGCTATGCGTGGGACGACACCAATCCGTTCGTGGCCGATCCGGAGCGACGTCTGCAGATGGTCGCGGAGCTGTGCGCAGCGTGACTCAAGGGCCGAGCGACCGCAGGGAGCACGGCCCGGAGGAATCCCCCGTGGAGAGTGATGCCGTTTTAGTGACCGGCTCCAGCCGCGGCATCGGCCGCGCCATCGCGTTGCGCGCGGCGGCGAGCGGTTTCGACGTCGTCGTACATTGCCGCTCGCGCCGTGACGAGGCGGAGGCGGTCGCAAGAGAGGTCACTTCAGCGGGCCGTCATGCGCGCGTCCTGCAGTTCGATGTTACCGATCGCGCAGCTTGCGCCGAGGCGCTCGCTGCGGACATGGCGACGCACGGTGCTTACTACGGCGTGGTCTGCAATGCCGGCATCCATTCCGATGCCGCGTTTCCGGCCATGAGCGGCGAGCAGTGGGACGGAGTGCTCAGTGCCAACCTCGACGCCTTCTACAACGTGCTGCAACCTGTGATCATGCCCATGGTGCGGCGGCGGGCGCCCGGCAGGATCGTGACGCTGTCGTCAGTCGCCGGCATGGTCGGCAATCGCGGCCAGGTCAACTACAGCGCCGCGAAAGCCGGCATCATCGGCGCGACCAAGGCGCTCGCGGTCGAGCTCGCGAAACGGCAGATCACGGTCAATTGCGTCGCGCCGGGCCTGATCGCGACCGAGATGGTCGACGAGAGCGTGCCGATGGAGGAGATTCTGCGGGCGATACCGGCGCAGCGCGTCGGCACCGCGGAGGAAGTGGCGGCAGCGGTTGCGTTTCTGCTGTCGGCCGAGGCGTCCTACGTGACGCGGCAGGTGCTCGCGGTCAACGGAGGGTTGTGCTGATGAGGCGGGTTGTCGTCACTGGCGTCGGCGGCGTCTGTGCGCTGGGTTCCAGCTGGCCGGAAATCATGCGCGGGCTGCGCGCATGCCGGAACAGCATCCGTCGCATGGACGAGTGGGACCGCTACACCGAGTTGGACACGCGCCTCGCGGGACCGATCGCCGATTTCGCGCCGCCCGCGCACTGGACGCGCAAGCAACTGCGCAGCATGGGGCGCGTCTCTCAGCTGGCCGTGCGTGCGGCCGAGCTCGCGATCGACGATGCGGGCCTGGCCGGCAATCCGGTGATCGCCAGCGGCGAGACCGGCGTCGCCTGCGGCTCGTCGACCGGCAGCACGCCCGATGTCATGGGTTTCGCCGCGATGATGATCAGCAACGACTCGAGCGGCCTGAACGCCAACTCGTACGTGCGCATGATGCCGCACACTACCGCGGCGAACATCGGCATCTTCTTTGGCGCGCAGGGCCGCATCATTCCGACGTCCAGCGCGTGCACGTCCGGCAGCCAGGGCATCGGCTACGCCTACGAGGCCATCAAATATGGACGTCAGACGCTGATGTTGGCGGGCGGGGCCGAGGAACTGTGTCCGACCGAGGCGATGGCATTCGATACGCTGTACGCCACCAGTCAGCGCAACGACGTGCCGCACACGACGCCGCGTCCCTACGATCGCGATCGCGACGGCCTGGTCATCGGCGAGGGCGCCGCGATCATGGTGCTCGAGGAGCTGGAGCACGCGCAGCGGCGCGGCGCACGCATCCACGCGGAGCTGGTCGGCTTCGGCACGAATTCGGACGGCGTGCACGTCACCAAGCCCGAGGAAGCGACGATGCGCAAGGTGATGGAGCTGGCGCTGCGCGACGCGGGCCTGGAGCCGGGCGCAATCGGCTACGTCAACGGCCACGGCACCGCGACCGAGCACGGCGACATTGCCGAAACGCGCGCCACGGCAGCGCTGTTCGGGCGCGTGCCGCTCAGCTCGCAGAAGAGCTACCTCGGCCATACGCTCGGGGCGTGCGGCGCGCTCGAAGCGTGGTTCAGCATCGAGATGATGAATGCCGGCTGGTTCGCACCGACGCTCAACCTGGACAACATCGACCCGCGCTGCGGCGAGCTCGACTACATCGTCGGCGGCGGCCGCGAGCTCGAGCCAAGCTGTGTCATGAACAACAATTTCGCCTTCGGCGGCGTGAACACCTCGATGATTTTCCGGCGCCCGGAGCGCTGAGCGTGCAATCGCTGCCGTTGCTGTCGCCGGCCGACCCGGCGCGTCCCATTGCCTATCTGCAGGGCCACGGCGTATCGCTCGCGCAGTTCTGCGGGCACGTACAGGCGATCGCGCAGCGTCTGCCGCCGGCCGGCGCGATGCTCAACCTGTGCGAGGACCGCTATCGGTTTCTCGCTGCGTACGCCGCGGCGCTGAGCGCGGGTCACCCGGTGCTGCTGCCGCCGTCGCGTGCCGAGCAAGTCGTCACTGAGGTCGCCAACGCACACGCAGACAGCTATCGCTGGCACGACGAGGATGTCGCGGCTGCGATTGGCAATAGTGGAAATGGGGAATGTCCCCATTTCATTCCCGCCGACCGGACGGTGATGATCGGCTGCACTTCGGGCAGTACCGGCCAGCCCAAGTCCTATCCGAAGTTGTGGCGCACTGTGTACGCCAGCTCCGCGCACAACGCTGCTGCAATCCGCCGCGCGCTCGGCATTGCCGACACGACAATCCCTGCGATCGTCGCGACGGTCCCGCCGCAGCACATGTACGGAATGGAGCTCAGCATCCTGTTGCCGCTCATCGGTGGCATGGCCGTGCACGCCGGCCGGCCACTGTTTCCCGCCGACATCGCGCTGGCGCTCGGCGAGTTACCCGCCCCGCGCGTGCTGGTCAGCACGCCACTGCACTTGCGCGCGCTGGTGGAATCCTCGCAACCGTTTCCGCCGACTGCGCTCATCGTTTCGGCAACGGCCCCGCTGGATCGCGAGCTGGCGGCCGCCGTCGAAGCGCGGCTCGGCGGCCAGTTGCTCGAGATGTTCGGGTCGACGGAGACGTGCGTGGTCGCGTGCCGGCGGACCGCGACCGGGGACGCGTGGTGTGCATACGAGGGCATCGAGCTGCATCCGCGAGCCGATGGCACGCTCGTCACTGCGCCCTGGTTCGTCGAGCCGGTGCTGCTGCAGGACATCGTGGAGCTGCGCGGCGACCGCCAGTTCATCGTGCGCGGCCGCAGCACTGACATGATCGAAGTCGCCGGCAAGCGCGCCTCGCTCGCTGACCTGACGCAGCGGCTACTCGCTGTCGAAGGCGTGCGCGATGCGGTGCTGTTTCAGCCGCAGCCGGACTCAGTCGCGACGATCCGTCGCCTCGCTGCGCTGGTCGTTGCGCCGGGCTGCAGCGCGCGACAGATTCGCGAGCGGCTGGCCGCCAGCGTCGACCCGGCGTTCCTGCCGCGTCCGCTGCGCATCGTCGATTCGTTGCCGCGCAACGAGCTCGGCAAGCTGCCGCGGGAACGGTTGCTCGCGATGCTGAAGAGTCAGTCTAACTAAAGTTGTATGCACTCGATTTCGAGCAGCAGCTCGCGGCGACAGATGTCGCCTGCCAGGAAGATCGGCGCGGCGTGCGGATACGCTTCCTGCAGCCGCTCGGCGATCATCGGCACGAGCGTCGGATCGCGCACGTAGACCTTCAGCAGATCCTGGCGGCGCGCTGCATCGCGTCTCACACCGGCGTGCGACGTGACCGCGGCGAGATTACGTAACGTCTCTGCCAGCTGCGCTTGCGCATCGCCTTCGTGCTGCGAGACGTGCCCCACGATGCTGGCAGTGCCGGATACGAGCACCGTGCGGTCCGGCGCAATCATTGCCCGCGAGAAGGTCGGGCTGACCGGGCCGTGCACGCGCGGATAGTGGTAGGCGCTCACCTGGCGCGGATTTTCGATCGGCGTGCCACGCACGCGCGCCGCTACCCAGAAGATCTGCATCTGGTGCGTCGGTTGCTGCCGGCCGATCGCGCTGGCGGCGGGCACGCGCGTGCCGTTCGGTCTGCCGAGACCCGCCGCGCGGCCGGCGCAGAACTGGCGATAACGCTCGGCGTCGCCGTCACCCTCGTTGATCGCATCGAGGTAGTTCCACATGCGCAGCAGGTGCGGAAAGCCGCACTGCTCCTGGAATTTCCGGACCGCGGCGTACAGCGTTTCCGCCGCCGAGCGGATGCCGCCGTACGCGCGCTCGTCTTCCTCGACTACGCCGATCAGCAGCTCCTCGTCGTGCGCGTAGCGCACGATCCCGTCCCGACCCGCGCGCACCGGACCGGTTGCATACCAGACTTCGGTGTCCGGTCCGCCCAGCCGCTGCATGCGGACATCGATGGTCAGCGGCGCGGTGCTGCCCGTGCGCCCGGCGCCGCGGATGACGCAAAGCAGGTTGTCCGGCAGCGCTTCGAGGTCGCGATACTCGATCCGGGCGCGTCCGGTGGAAGAAGGGGCCGGCTCCGGGCCGGCGCTGGTCGTTCTCGGCAGATCGTCGAACAGGTCGTCGGCTCGCAAGCGCAGAATTCCGTCGTCTTTTGGTCGTCTTTTGTAGGGTGCGCGCCGCATACGGTGCGCGGACGCGGATGATACACTTTGCGCCTTGCGGTTCGCCGCTCCTCTTTGTTCCAGTTGCATGTCAGCAAGCCAGTCCCCTGCCGAGCGCGAGCTCGCGGAACTCATCGTTACCGCTCTCAACCTTGAGGGCGTCGCGCCCGCGGACATCGACCCCGAGGCGCCGCTGTTCAAGACCGGGCTGGCGCTGGACTCGATCGACGCGCTGGAGCTTGCGCTGGAAATTTCCAAGCGCTACGGTTTTCAGCTGCGCTCCGATGACGAGAACAACATCCGCATCTTCAGCTCGCTGCGCTCGCTCGCCGGGCACATCGCGGAGCATCGCGTCACCTGAGCGCGCTGCAGACGTACAGGGATTTGCCTAGCTCGTAAAACATCAGGTTCATCCTGGGGGAGGTCTCATGTTCCGCGCACGCGCCTGGTCCGGCTTGCTGCTCGTCTCCGCGATGGTTTTTCTGATGGGTGCCCGGCAGGTGCCGCTCACCGATCCCGGCCCGGTCGCCGTGCCGGCCGGTCTCAAGCTCGAACAGGTCGGGAAGGCGATCAAGGCGTCGCTCCTCGGACGCGCCTGGGCCGTCACGTCGGAGGACCCCGGCCACATCGTGTCGACGCTCAACGTGCGCGAGCACATGGCGAAGATCGACATCGTCTACGACCTGCAGACCATCACGATCAAGTACCTCGATTCCGGCGAGCTCATGTACGCCGAGAAGAAGGGGCAGCGCATGATCCATCGCAACTACCTGAACTGGATCGCCAACCTCGTGAACGACATGAATCGCAATCTCACGCTGGTTTCGCCCTGACGTCGATGCGCAGGCTGGCGATCACTGCCTATTCGCTGTGCTCGGCCGCGGGCGACGGCCGGGTTGCGACGCTGCGCGCCCTGCGCGAGCGTCGCAGCGGCCTGCAGCGCAACGATTTCGGCGCAGCGCCGCTCGCGACCTGGATCGGCCGCGTCGCCGGTCTCGAGGAGCAGGCGTTGCCGCCGCCGCTCGCGCAATGGGATTGCCGCAACAACCGGCTCGCCTGGCGCGGCCTGCTCGCGGATGACTTCAACGCTGCGGTCGCGGCCGCTCGCGAGCGTTACGGCAGCGCGCGCGTGGCAGTCGTCGTCGGTACCTCGACGTCGAGCATCGGCGCCAGCGAAGACGCGTATCGGCGGCTGGAGCCGGACGGACGCTATCCTGCGGACCTGCGCCGCCCGATCATCCACACGCCGCACTCGCTCGGCGATTTCGTGCAGCACGCGCTCGGCCTGTCCGGCCTGAGCGTCACCCTCGCGACGGCCTGCTCGTCGAGCGCCAAGGTTTTCGCGCAGGCGGAACGGCTGATCCGCACGGGCATTGCCGATGCAGCGGTCGTCGGCGGCGTCGACACGCTGTGCGGCAGCGTGCTGTTCGGATTCAATTCGCTCGAGTTGGTTTCGCCCGATCCCTGTCGTCCCTTCGATGTCGAGCGCCGCGGCATCAACCTCGGCGAGGCGGCGGGCTTCGCGCTGCTGGAGCGGGAAGGTCCGGCCGCAGCGTGGCTGCTCGGCTATGGCGAGTCGAGCGACGCACACCACATGTCGACGCCTCATCCGGAAGGCCGAGGTGCACGCCTGGCGCTGCAAGCCGCGCTCGAGCGCGCGCAGCTCGCGGCCGGCGACATCGACTACATCAACCTGCACGGCACGGCCAGCCAGAAAAACGACGAGGTCGAGGCGCGCCTCGTTGCCGAGCTGTTTCCGCAGCGCACGTTCGCCAGCTCGACGAAGGGTTGGACTGGCCACACGCTCGGTGCGGCAGGGATCGTTGAAGCAGCCATCAGCCTGCTCGCGCTCGAGCACGGTGTGCTGCCCGGTACATTGAACTCTCAGACGCTGGATCCAGTCTGCGGCCCGCAGATCCGCCGCGACAACGAAGAGCGTTCCACGCGCAACGCGCTGAGCTTTTCGTTTGGTTTCGGCGGTAGCAACTGCGTGCTCGCCTTCGGCGGTGCTTCGTGACGACGCAGCTGCCGGACGTGAAGGCGGAAGGCGTGGCGTTCTGGGCGTCGCGACTGCCCGGCTGGGATGTCGCCCGCGCGGTCATTCGCGGCGAGCAGGCAGCGCCGGAGGCCACGATGTCGCGTCCTGCACCGGCATTGCTCGGACCGACCGAGCGCCGTCGTGCGCCCGACACCGTTGCGGTTGCCCTCGAAGTGGCGGCGCGCGCTTGTGCCGCAGCAGGACGATCGCCCAGCGACCTGCCGGCGGTATTCGCCTCGACGCATGGCGACCTGGGAATCAGCGACTACATGTGTGCGACGCTCGTCGACACGCCGGCGCTGATCTCGCCGATCAAGTTCCACAATTCCGTGCACAACGCAGCGGCGGGTTATTGGAGCATCGGCACTTCGAGCCATACGCCGTACACTGCGATCAGTGCGTTCCACCACACGTTCGGTGCCGGGCTGCTCGAGGCGGCTGTGCAGATCGCGTGCGAGCAGCAGCCAGTGCTGTATGTGGCGTTCGACGTGGAGGCGAAAGGTGCGTTGGCCACGATGGCGCCGAGCCGCGGCCTCGTGGGCGTGGCGCTCGTGCTCGCGCCGGCTTCCGCGGCTCGTCCCGGTAGTCGGCGCCTGACACTGCGCATCGCGGACGAACCGTGCGAGGCGACGCGGCCGCGCTCGGCTGCCGCAGCTCTCGTCGCCGACAACGCGCTCGCGCCGTGCATGCCTCTGCTGGAAGCGCTGGCTGCCGATCTGCCGGCAACATTGCAGCTGACGCTCGGCGACAGCGCTGCGCTGAACATTCAGGTGAGCCAGGTTTGAGCACCCACTACGACGTGGTCGTTCTCGGCGGCGGGCTCGCGGGCCTCACGCTGGCGATCCAGCTGCGGCAGCAGTTCGCAGCGCTGCAGATCTTCGTGATCGAGCGCCGCGCTCATCCGGTGCCGCCGGCTGCGCACAAAGTGGGCGAGTCTTCCGTCGAGATCGGCGCCCACTACTTCGACACCGTGCTCGGACTCAAGGAGCATCTGAACCGTCACCAGCTGCGCAAGTTCGGCTTCCGTTTCTTCTTCAGCGAGGCGCGCACCGACCTCGACCAGGTCGCGGAGCTCGGCGCGAGCCGCTTCCTCGCGACGCCGACCTATCAGCTGGACCGCGGCATCTTCGAGAACTTCCTCGGCGAGCACGCGCGCTCGCTCGGCGTGGAGTTCGTCGACGGTGCGGTCGTGCGCAGCTTCGACATGGGCGCGAACGGCGCGGCGCACCGCGTGCGCTTCGAAAAGGAGGCAGCGAGCAGCGAGGTCGAGTGCCGCTGGCTCATCGACGCCTCGGGGCGCGCCGGCCTCGTCAAGCGCAAGCTCGATCTCGCGCAGGACAACGCGCACGACGCGAACGCAGTCTGGTTTCGCCTCGCCGCGAAGGTGGATGTCGACGAATGGTCGTCGGACTCCGCGTGGCTCACGCGCTGCGATCCGCCGCTGCGCTGGCTGTCGACCAATCACTTGTGCGGCGAAGGCTACTGGGCCTGGCTGATTCCGCTGTCTTCCGGCTCGCACTCGGTCGGCATCGTCTGCGACGCGAAGCTCCATCCGCTGGAGACGATGAACACGTTCGAGAAGGCGCTCGAGTGGTTCCACCGTCACCAGCCGCGGCTCGCGCGGGAAGTCGAGAGCAAGCGCCATCTGCTGCAGGACTTCTGTTTCCTGCGCGACTTCTCCTACGGCTGCAAGCAGGTGTTCTCGGCGGATCGCTGGGCGCTCACCGGCGAGGCCGGCCTGTTCCTCGATCCCTTCTACTCGCCCGGCAGCGACTTCATCGCGATCGGCAACACGTACATCGCCGACCTGATTGCACGCGATCGCGCCGGCGAGGCGTTCGGCGGCCGCGCGCACGTCTACCAGCAGCTGTACTTCTCGTTCTACGAGAGCACGCTGTCGCTGTACACGGATCAGTACGCGATGTTCGGCGACCCGGAAGTGCTGCCGGTCAAGGTGATCTGGGACTACACGTACTACTGGGGCGTGTTGTGCCAGCTGTTCTTCCAGCGCCGGCTCACGGATGTCGCGAACCTTGGGCGGCTGTCCGTGCAGCTCAACCACGCGAAGGCGCTGAACCTGGCAATGCAGACATTCATGCGCGAGTGGTCGCAGGTCAGCCCGAAGCGCAACGACGCGATCATGCTCGACCAGGCTTCGCTGCCGTGGTTCGCCGCGCTGAATCGCGGCCTGCGCGACGATCTCGACGAAGCGGGATTCCGTGCGCGCATCGTCGAAAGCGTCCAGTTGCTGGACACGCTCGCCCGTGAAATCGTCGCGCGCGCCGTGCAGCGCTGTCCGCAGGTCGATGCGACTGCAGTGCTCGAGCTGCTGAACGATCCGGCGGTCGCGGGCGCGGCCCCGCTGCTGTTCGCGGACGCAGCCTGATGGATCACGCCGGAAGCATTCGGCGGCGCCGGGCTGGGCGCATTGCTGGCGATCCTCGCAGTGGCAATCGTCGGCAAGGTAGTCAGCGCAGCCGCCGGCGCACGCATCGCCGGTCAGCCGTGGTCGGTGTCCCCGGCGGTCGGCTCGCTGATGAACGCGCGCGGCTTGATGGAGCTGATCGTGATCAAGGTGGGCCTCGACATCGGCGTCATCGGCAAAGACCTGTTCACGATGCTGATGGTGATGGCGATCGTGACCACGCTGATGGCGGGTCCATTGCTCACGCTGTGCGCGCGACGCGGAATAGCCTCTCGCCATGACGCGAAGATCGCCAAAGAATCCTGACTCCCTACGACAGGACGACCGCGGCGCGGCCTTCGGCGATCATCTCTTCGCGGTGTGTAACCCGGAAACGGTACTGCAGGCTTCCCGCATCCGCCTGCAAACATTCCGCTTCGACGCGCAGGTCTCCCGGCAAATCGTCGACGTAGTCGCGTCCGAATTGCACTGAGCGCAGCGACACCAGCATCCCCGGCTTCGGTTGCACGCCGCTCACTGTCGAGCGCAGGCCGCCGTGCACAGCCATGGCCTGCGCGCCGTACTCGCACAGATGGAGCGCTCGCAGACGGCCGTCCGCGCGCAGCGGATTCGCCGGCGAGCGATGAGTCGCGGTTTCGAGCACGACGTGCTGGTCGTCCCACTCGACCACGCGCTCGAGCAGGCACATCGATCCCTGATGCGGGATGAGCGCGGCCGGCGACGGCGTGCTGCCCGTGGGCGGACGGGTCAGCAACAGTGCGAACACGAAGTTGAAGATCACGCCGAGCGTCACCGTCAGGCCGATCGCCCGCAGCACCGGAACGTCCGATAGCCCGAGCAGCGCGAAGACCATCAGCGTCGATAGCGAGCAAACGAGCACGGCATGCAGCGTGCGCCGCTGCTCCGCGCGATCCGCCGACGCGTGCTCGAAGAACAATGCGTAGTCGAGACCGAGACCGGCGGCCAGAACCAACGCGATCAGGTGAAACAGATTGAGCGACACACCGGTCGCGCGCAGTACTGCAAGCACGAGCACAGTGGTGAGGGCCATCGGTGCGAGCACGCGATACACCCGCGAGCGGCTGCGCAACGCGATCGCGATGACCGCGACGAGGAGGACAGCGGCCGCAGCAAGCGTCCAGAGGATGCGCGTGCGTTGTGCCGCGACCAGCTGTTCGGACGCGTCTTTGATGTCCAGCAGACGAACGTTGTCGCCCGCCTTGGCTGCGAACGCCTGCACGGCCGCGACGTCGTTCACTCCGCTCAGCGTGACTAGCGCACTGACGCCGCCGCTTCGCTGCGTCAGCAGCATGTCGATGCTGGCTCCGAGCGGCGAAGAGCGTAGTTGTTCGACCGTCAGTGGCGGCAACGCGCGCGCCTGCTCGACGTCCTGCACGAATGGTGCGAATACGCCTGCCCGGAACGGCGCGCCGGACTGTGCGCGCCGCAAGGCCTCGCGCAATGTGCCTGAATCCGGCAGCCGTTGCTGACGCCGCAGCTGTGTTTCCGAGCTCGGAAGGTAGCGCGCGGCGTCGTCGTAGCCACCGATCGCGCCGCTCTTCATCAGCGCCTGCAGCGACGGCTCCATCGTTTCGAGCGTGCGCAGCGCCTGCTCTCCGTCTGCCGCGCCGACGACGAGGAGATAGCGTGCATCCGCTGTGCCCAGCTCCGTGCGCAACTGCTGATCGGTCATCAACAGATCGCGCGGCACCGGCGTGAGTCGCGACAGATCGTTTTCCCAGAAGGCTTGCGGCGCGAGCACAGTGACGCCGATCCCAATCGCGGCGAGTGCCACAGCAGTCCAGCGCATGCGCGGCAGCGCCGAGATGCGGTCCCAGAGCCGGTCGAGAAACCGCGAGTCGCCGAAGTCGCGGCCGGCCCGTGCCATCAGCACCGGCAGCCCGAACCGCGTCGTCGCGCCAGCCACAGCCAGCGACGCGACCGTGAAGCAGGCGAGCTGCGCGAGGCCGTTCACGCCCGAGAACATGAAAGTCAGGTACGCGATGCACGTGCTCGCGACGCCGGTCGCGAGCGTCGGCCACAAGCCGCGCGCAATATCCACCGGCTCGTGATCCGGGCGCCGGTGGCTGAGTAGATGCATCGGATAGTCCTGCGCCACCCCGATCAGCGTGAAGCCGAACGCGAGAGTGATGCCGTGCACCGTACCGAAGATCGCGCTGACCGCGGCCATGCCGGCGATCGCAGCGCTCGCGAGCGGCAGACTGCTCAGGACGATGCTGCCGAGGCTGCGATACGCCACGAGGATCAACAGGATCATGCCCACGGTCGCCGCAGTGCCCAACGCCTGGGCCTGCCCGCGCGTGCGCGCCTCCATCAGCACCGAGAATTTGCCGGCGCCGCTGACGGTCATCTTCACGGGGTGATCGCCCGCGACCTGTGTCAGCGAGCGTTCGAGCTCGTCGAGCGCGAGCTTCTGACGGTCGGGATCGAATGCCGGCGCCTGGGTGATTGCGAGCAGCAGCGCGCGCTGGCCGGCGCGATCGAACCACACGTCGAACTCCCGGTGCGGCTCCTGCATCGGCTGCCAGCGTTGCAGCAGTTTCAGCAGTTCGAGCGTCGGATCGCGCGGCAGCCACTCCTCGAGGAACGCGCCGGCGGGCGAGGCCAGGTCGCGGCCGCGTGCCAGCAACTCGCTGTGCAGGTAGTGCTCATCGAGCGGTTGCGTGTCGAGGGTCGGCGAGAGCAGGAAGCGGTACGGCAGGAGCTCGTCGGGCACTGCGTCCAGCGACACTTCGCCATTGGTGATCAGGCGGAAGTTCGGGTTATCGCGCAGCGAGTCGACGAGCGCGCGCGACACGTCCGCGAGCACCGGCGCGTCCGCGCCGCCCAGTGCGATGACCAGCACGCGCGATGCGGGACCTTCGCCGATCTCTTCCAGCAGCAGGCGCTGTTCGGCGGTGACAGGATTCGGCAGGAACAAGCGCAGGTCGGCGCCGATGACGAGCTGCCGCTGGACGAACCAGCCGAGCAACGCGAGCGCCGCGATCCACACGGCCAGGAGCGCCAGCGCTGCCGGAGTGCGCTTCATTCAGCGCTGCAGAGGTGCTTGAGGGCGTCGAGGGTTATCGGCTTGGGCAGCTCGCGATCCGCGGTAGCGCCGAGCAGCAGCACGCTGGCACTGCCGTTGGCCGTCAGCATCGTGAAACACTGCGGCACGTCGGCACGGCCGTTCACCACGATCTGCTGCAAGCGTCGCCGCGCCCGGGCGTCCGTGGGCGTCAGCTCGAGTGTCCACGCCTCCTCGCTGCCGCTCGCAGCGACGCTGAAGCTGCGCTCGAGCGCGGCCGGATCGCCAGCAAGCAGGGCGGTGAAGCCGCTCAGCAGACCGCGCAGCTCCGGCGCGCGATTCAGACCGAAGCTGCGTGTCGGCTCGCCTTCGCGCTCCACTCGCACCGACTCGCCGCGAATTGCAACGGTCTCGTGATAGGGGGCAGTCACGCGACGGTCGAGGCTGGTGGCACCGGAATAACCGAGCTCGCCGGCGACGATCAGCGGCTCGTCTACCAGCGGCGAGAAGCGCACCTCGCGAAACGCGACGGTGGCGGGCGCGGGCTTCGCGAGCCGCCCGATCAGCGCGTCCGCGTCAAGCGCCGCCGCCGTCGCGGACAGCACCGGCAGCATCGTCAGTGCTGCGAGCAGCGTGCGAAGGATCCGTTTGCCAGAAGTCATAGAAGTTGAACCAATTGTACGGGGCATCGCGCGCATAGTGTTCCAGGCGGCCGACAAAGCGCGCCGTCACTTCCCTTAGATGCTCGTCGCGCCGGGTGCGTTCCAGCGCCAGCGTGTCGGCGAACGGCTCGAAGTGCAGATCGTAGCGGTTGCCGCCGCGATACAGGCCGAAGCACAGGACCACCGGCACCTTGAGCGCGGCCGCGAGCTGCCAGGGTCCCACCGGAAACGGCGCCGGATGCCCGAGGAAATCGCAGAGCACGACTTCGTTGCCCGGCCGCGCGCGATCGACCAGCAAGGTGACGAGGGCCTTTTCGTCGAGCGCTTCCTTGATCGCGAGCGCCGTGGTCATCCCTTCACGGCGGGCATTGATGATCGAGCGCGCCAGCTGCGGGTTGAGCGCATTGAGCACGCGCGACAGTGCGGGATTCTGCTCGATGTCGATCACGACGCGCACCTTCACGTCCGGACGCAGCTGCGCGAGCACGCGCAACGCCTCGAAGCTGCCCAGATGCGAGCCGAACACGAGCACGCCCTGCTGGCGCGCCCAGGCGCTGCGCAGGTCGTCGAGGCCGTAGACGCGGATGTCGAAGCGCTTGAAACTTTCGAACAGCAGGAAGGCGCGATCCAGGATCACCGCGGCGAAGCAGTGAATGTGCCGCGCGACCTGCCACAGGCTCGCGGGCCGTCCGCGGACTCGCGTCATGTAGGTGCGCGAGGCGCGCCGCTCGGGGCCGCGCCGGATCAGGAAGTAAAGGGTGATCGGATACAGCAGGAGCCGCGCGGCGCTGCGCCCGCACAGCTTTGCGATTGCACTGAGCAACTTGTAACCGAAGGTCGTGCCGGCTTCGGGGCGCTCGAGCCATTGCTGTTTCACGCGTCAGTCCTTTTTCAAAGGCGAAAAGTCGCCGCGGCGCTTTTCGCTAGCCGCTTGCGAAAGGCGTGGCTTTCGCTGCGCTCGACGCGAGCGTGAACGTACCTCTTGCGACGCTGTCGCCGTCGCGCGTGACGCTGAAACGCAATTCGCTCTCCTGCAGCGTCAACTGCAGCTGCGCCGTCTGTTCCGGCAGCAGCGGCGCGGTGAACTTGGCTTGCGTCAGGCCGGTCACGGCGGGGGCGGCGTCGAGCCAGCGGGCCGCTGCGCCGAGCACGCGGTCGAGGAGGACGACCGCCGGCACGATCGGCCGGCCGGGGAAATGCCCGGCGAGGGACGGATGGCTGCTCGGAATGCGCACGGTTGTCGTATGCGATCGGGCCGTATGAGTTCGGGCCGCGGTCATTGCAACCGCCGGATGCGTGGCATGGCCGCGGCCATGCGGCGTAGGAAATCGAACATGTTGCGATAGGGCTGACGCGGAAACCTGTGTCGGCGGTAAGCGTATTCGATCACGAAGAACGCGGCGACGAGCAGGTAGTCGATCAGGTTCGTGAACAACGACCACAGCTCGTGCGAAACCGCCAGCGGCGGGTCGATGCCGCTGGCGCGCAGCAACCCGTCCGGCACCGCCAGCGCCGCGAGCAGCAGATTGAACGTGGCGAGCGCGATGAAGAACGCCGTCCACGCCGCGGTCAGCCGCCGCGCGTAAGACCAGACGGCACTCTCAGGCTCGTCGTCCCCCGGCGCTTGCAGCAGGCGGATCAGCTGCGAGATCAATGGCGTACGCCCCGGCCTGAGGGTATTGCCGAACACGCAGGCGAGAAACGCCGGCACGATGATCGGCGGCACGTACAGAGTCACGGCCGGTTGCTCGACGCCGGACAGCCACCAGTACGCGGCGCCGACCAGTGGCAAGGCGAGCCACGCCGCGGTTGCGCCCCGCGCCAGCCCCGGTAACAGCGAAATCGCCGCGAGCAACGTCAGCGCGGCGATCGTCAGCGCCGCACTGTTGCGCGCGATAGCGAAGTGGGCGAGGACGGGATAGGCAAATGACAGGGCGGTCGTGACCTGGCGGACTGCTGCGGGTTCGGTCATTCGCGACATGGGGTAGTTCGGGGCGGCGCAAGCATGCGCGTGTTGCTGAGTCGGGACAAGGCATCCACAATTGCGCCCTTTGTTCGCCGGAGCGTTCATGCCAGTCAAGATTGCGGTGCTCAAGGAAACCCGGCCGCACGAGCGGCGGGTCGCGCTCGTTCCCGCGGTCGCGGAGAAGCTCGCCAAGCTCGGCGCGCAGCTGCACCTGCAGGCCGGCGCCGGCGTCGCTGTCAAGCTTGCTGACGCGGCTTACAAGAACGTGACCCTGCATGCCGACCCGATCGAGATGGTCCGCGACGCGGACATCGTGCTGGCGGTTCAACCTCCCGAGCTGCCGGTCGTTCAGGCGATGCGGGAAGGCGCAATCCTCATTTCGTTCGTCTACGCGCACAAGGAGCCCGAGCTGACGCGTCTGCTGCGCGATCGCAAGATCACGTGCTTCGCGATGGAGCTGGTGCCACGCATCACGCGAGCGCAAGCAATGGATGCACTGTCGAGCCAGGCGGCGCTCGCGGGGTACTACGCGGTATTGCTGGGCTCGACCAGCATCGCGCGCATGCTGCCGATGATGACGACTGCGGTGGGCTCGATCCGGCCGGCACGCGCGCTCGTGATGGGCCTCGGTGTTGCTGGGCTGCAGGCGCTCGCGACGGCGCGCCGGCTCGGCGCGATGACCGAAGGGTACGACGTGCGCCCGGAAACGAAGGAGCAGGCGGAATCGCTCGGCGCGCGCTTCGTCGATACCGGCGTCGATGCGCGCGGCGCCGGCGGTTATGCGCGCGAGCTGACGCAGGAAGAGAAGGACAAGGTCGCCGCGGTCATCACCAAGCACATCCAGCAGGCCGACATCGTCGTCACCACCGCGGCCATCCCGGGCCGGCCCTCGCCGAAGCTGATCAGCAAGGCGCAGGTCGAGGGCATGAAGGCGGGCAGCGTCATCGTCGATCTCGCCGCGGAAGGCGGCGGCAACTGCGAGCTGACGCAGCCCGGCGAGACCGTCCAGGTCGGGCAGGTGACGATCGTCGCGCCGCTCAACGTGCCGAGCCTGCTCGGCGAGCACGCCAGCGAGCTGTACGCGAAGAATCAACTCAATCTGCTCGAGCTGTTCGTCAAGGACGGCGCGATCAAGCTCGACTGGAGCGATGAAGTCCTCGCCAAGACCGTGCTGACACACGGCGGCGAGATCAAGAACGAAGCTGCAAAAAAGGCCGTCGAAGGTTAGTTCATCATGGATCTCGCTACCACGCTGACGGGCTTCGTGGCCCTGTACATCTTCATGCTCGCCGCTTTCACCGGCTACGAGATCATCGGCCGCGTGCCGGCGATCCTGCACACGCCGCTGATGTCCGGCTCGAACTTCGTGCACGGCATCGTCGTCGTCGGCGCGATG
>DATEML010000020.1:0-8692 GCA_035275585.1 Steroidobacteraceae bacterium
GGCTCGGGCAAGTCGACCACGCTCGCCGCGATGATCAACTATCGCAACGAGAACTCCTCGGACCACATCATCACGATCGAGGATCCGATCGAGTTCCTGCACTCGAACAAGAAGTCGATCATCAACCAGCGCGAAGTGGGGCTCGACACGAAGTCCTACGGCCGCGCCTTGCGCAGCGCGATGCGCGCGGCGCCCGACGTGCTGCTGATCGGCGAGATCCGCGACCGCGAGACCATGGAGTCGGCGATCATGCTGGCGGGCACCGGCCATCTGGTGCTGGCGACGCTGCATGCCAACAACGCGGCCGAGACGCTCGACCGCGTCATCAACATGTTTCCGCGCGACCAGCACACGCAGATCTTCCTCGACCTGTCGCAGTACCTGCGTGCGATCATCGCGCAGCGCCTGGTGCCGGGGAAGAACAAGCGGCGCTGTGCCGCGGTCGAGCTGCTGATCAACACTCCGCACGTGCAGGAGCTGATCAAGAAGGGCGACGTGATCGGGGCGAAGGAAGCGCTGCGCACGTCGAGCGAGAAGGGCATGCAGCACTTCGACACGTCGCTGTACGAGCTCTATCGCGCCGGGCGCATCACGCTGGAAGATGCGCTCGCGTACGCCGACTCGAGGACCAACCTCGAGGCGAAGATCAACTTCGGTTAATAGTCAGGCTTTAGCCTGACTCCGAAAAAACGCTCGTCGCGTCGAACACCGGCCCATCCACGCACACCCGCTTCATCGCCGGGCCGGCCGGCGTCGTTACGCGTACGGCGCAGCCCGCACAGCCGCCCACGGCGCACGCCATGAATTCCTCGAGCGAGACCTGGCACGGGATCGCGAAGCGGCGCGCCACCGCGGCGGCGGCCTTGAGCATCGGCGTCGGTCCGCACGCGAACATTTCCACCTCGGCCAGCGCCGCGCGCTCCAGCGAACCGAGCCACGCTGCGGCGAGGTCTGTCACGTAGCCTTCGTGGCAGCCCGCATAGCCCGCCAGGCTCGTGAGCCGGCTGGGAATGCCCCATTCGTCGAGCAGCGGCATGCAGGCGATGACGCCTTCGGGCATGCCCGGCACGAGGATCGTCGAGGGCCGCGCGCGAAACGGAAACGGAATCTCCGATCCCATCAGCACCAGCGGCTTCCAGCCGCCTGCCGGGTCCTCGCGCAGTCGCTCCGCGAGAAACACCATCGGCGGAATCCCGACGCCGCCGCCGACCAGCAGGGTGCGTGGGCGCTCGCGATGCGCGACGAATCCGTTGCCGATCGGTCCGAGCGCGTTGATCGATTCGCCGACGCGTCGCGCTGCCAGTGAGGCGAGTCCCGAGCCGACGATCTTGTACAGCACCTCGATCGCGCCGCGGTCGGGATGCGCGCGCATGATGGACAGCGGCCGGCGCATCGGCACTTGCTCATCGCAGCTCAGGTGCACGAACGAGCCAGGTGTGGCGGCACGCGCGCACTTCGGCGCGTTGAGCGTCAGGACGAACTGGTCGCCGGCGAAGCGCTCGTGCGCGAGGACCTCGGCGCGCTCCTCGAAGATCGTGCCGCGATGCGGACGGGCCTGCACGCTCATTGAAACTGCCGCCGCGCCTGCACGTTGCGTACGATCGTGGCGAGCACTGCCATGCGCACGGCGACGCCGTTGGCGACCTGCCGCTGGATCACCGACTGCGGCCCATCGGCGACTTCGCTGGCGATCTCCACGTCGCGGTTCATCGGGCCGGGATGCATCACGATCGCGCCGGGCCGCGCTTTCTTCATGCGTTCGGCGGTGACGCCGAACGCGCGGTGATACGCGGCGTCGTCCGGCAGGTGCGCGCCGCGCATGCGCTCGCGCTGGATTCGCAACGTCATCACCACGTCGACGCCGGCAATCGCGCGGTCGATATCGCTGAAGCGCGCCGCGCCTGCGAACTCGCCCGGGCCGGGCATCAAGTCGTCGGGCGCAGCAATGCGCAGCTCCGCTACGCCCAGCGTCGTGAACGCCTGCCAGGCTGAGCGCGCGACGCGGGAGTGGCTGATGTCGCCAGCGATCAGCACACGCAGTTGTGCGAAGTCACCCTTGGCTTGCCGCACCGTCAGCGCGTCGAGCAGACCCTGCGTCGGATGCGACAGATGCGCTTCGCCGGCATTGAGGATGCAAACGTGCGGCGCGACGTACTGCGCCACGTGGGCGGGCAGCCCGGGCTCGGCATCGCGCATGACCAGGATGTCGGCGTGCATCGCCTGGAGCGTGTAGATCGTGTCGAGCACCGTCTCGCCTTTGACGCGCGAGGAGGTCTGCATGTCCAGGTTCACGACGTCCGCACCGAGCCGGAGCGCAGCGAGCTCGAACGAGACGCGCGTGCGCGTGCTGGGCTCGAAAAACAGGTTGGCGACGGTGTGTCCGGACAGGCTCTGGTCGCGCGCCGGCAGATCGCCCGGCTCGCGTACGTAGAACTGCGCGAGGTCGAGCAGGGCGGTCAGTTCCTCGGAGCTCAGGCCTTCCAGCGTGATGAGGTGCCGCAGGCGCCCGTCGGCGTCGCGCTGTACGGCTGAGCTGGGGTCACGAGTCATGGGCGCGCATTGTAGAAGCTTCTGCCTCTCCCGCGAACCAGCGTTCCAGCAGGATCCGGGCTGCGATCATGTCGACGTCGGCATGCGTGGTGCGCCGGCGCTTGAGGCCGGCGGCGCGCGCGTCGCGCAATTCGGCCTCGGCCTCGCGGGAGCTGAGGCGCTCGTCGACCAGCGCGACGGGCGTGCGATAGCGCGCCTCGAGCTCGGCCGCGAAGGCACGCGCGGCAGCGGTCGACGCCGTGGGCGTGCCATCCATGTTGAGCGGCAGGCCGACGATCAGTTGCGACGGCTGCAGGTCCGCGCAGACTTTGTCGATCGCGGGCCACGGCACGCCGCGGCCGCAATCGAGCGTCGACAATCCGCGGGCCGTGCGCGTGAGCGTGTCGCCGGCGGCAAGTCCGATGCGGCGGGTTCCGAAATCGAAAGCGAGGATCAGTTGTGGTGGGGGAAGTGCGGGTTCGCCCGCCATCAGGCGTGTCCCACGTGGGGGCTGATGGTGGCCAGATCGATGCCGAGCAGTCGTCCGGCAGCACGCCAGCGCTGCTCGTAGGGCGTGTCGAACAGAATGCGCTCGTCCGCCGGCGCGGTCAGCCAGGCATTCTGCGCAATCTCGTTCTCGAGCTGCCCGGCACTCCAGCCTGCGTAGCCAAGCGCGACCAGCGCCGTCTCCGGGCCGCCGCCGCGCGCCATCGCATCGAGGATGTCGGGTGACGTCGTGACCTGGATGCGCGACGACACCTGGCGCGTGTGCTCCCAGCGCCCGCCGCTCTGATGCACGACGAACCCACGATCGGTCTGCACCGGGCCGCCTTGCAGGACCTGCTGGTCGCCGCTCACGCCCGGAGCGGTGGGCATCTTGAGCTGCTCGAAGACGTCCGCGAGCCGCATCTGCAACGGCCGGTTGATGATGATGCCGAGCGCGCCCTCTGCATTATGTTCCCAGATGAACGTGACCGTCTGCGCGAAGTTGCTGTCGGTCATCGCCGGCATCGCGATGAGAAACTGGTTCGTGAGGAAATCGCCGGACATGGCACTGGAAAGTATACCGAAGAAGCGCTCGGCGGTTAGCCAACTACTGCGCGTTTCCGCCCAGGAATTGCCACTCGTAGGCGAAGCGCAGCTCGTCGTACTGCTTGCGCAGCTCCGCCGGGAACGGATCGAACGGCGACGCCAGCCGCAGGATCGACAGCGCCGCCTGGTCGATGTCCTTGCGACCGCTGGAGCGCTTGACGATCACTTCGCCGAGACTCCCGTCGCGCCGGATCGAGACCTCCAGGATCGGGTTGCCGGCGTCGTTGCGCGCGATCTGCGGGAAGTTGAGCGTGCCCAGCCGCTCGACCTTGCGGCGCCACGCGTCGAGGTACGGCGCCAGCTTCGACTCGCGCGTATTGGGAACGACCTCGAACGTGCCGTCCGCGCGCCGCCCGCGCAGGCGTAGCGTGTCGTCGGTGGCGTTGGTCGCGATCGGACGAGGCGTGGTGGGTGCGAGTGCCAGCGGCGCTTCGGCCTGCTGCGCCGGCCGGTCTTCGCCACTGCGATACTCGACTTCGCTGTGCTCGCTGCGGCTGCTGAGGATCTCCGCGGACTGCTGGCCCGAGACCGCTTCGCGATACTCGCTGCTGTTGCCGTCGGCAATGCCGGCCTGCTGCGCGGCGATCACCGACGACGCGGGATTTGCGGGCCGCACGTGCTCGTCCGTCGTGCCGCTGCCCTGCTGATTGCGCTGCGCGAGGTATTGCGCGCCGAGGTTGTCCGCTGCACGCGTGTCTTCACCTGTCACCAGCAGCACCTCGATCGACGAGGCGGGCTGCTTCTGGAGCATCGGCACCGCGAACGTGACGCCGAGGATGACGATGCCGTGGAACAGGGCCGCCAGGAACAGCGTCGTCGTCATCCGATCTTTGACAGGCGCCGAGCCCTCCCGCATCTCGAGCGGCAGCGGAGCGGTTTCGGGCGCGGCGGCGTTCATAGTCTCTTCTGAATCGCATCCATGAGCAGACCGGCGATCTCGGTGCCGAACTGCTTGTCCAGCTCGCGCACGCCGGTCGGGCTAGTGACGTTGATCTCGGTGACGTAGCCACCGATCACGTCGAGACCGACGAACAGCATCCCGCGTTGCCGCAACGTCGGGCCGATCTCGTTGACGAGCCAGCGGTCGCGCTCGTTGAGCTCGCGTCCCTCACCGCGCGCGCCGGCGGCGAGATTGCCGCGGTGGTCGGATTCCTGTGGAATCCGCGCGAGCGCGTACGGCACGGGCTCGCCGTCGATGACGAGGATACGCGAGTCGCCGGTGGCCACGATGTCGGGAATGTACCTCTGCACGATCGCGAAACGCGTGCCGTACTCCGTCATGGTCTCGAACACGACATTGGCGTTCTTGTCGCCGCGGTCGACGACGAAGATCGAGCGCCCGCCCATGCCGTACAACGGCTTGCAGACGATGCGCACGTGCTCCTGCAGGAACGCGTGCATGTGGGCCATGTCCCGCGTGATCAGCGTCGGCGCGCAGCACTGCGGGAACCAGGCCGTGAACACCTTCTCGTTCATGTCCCGCAGGCCCTGCGGCCGGTTTACGACCAGCGCGCCTTGTTCCTCGGCGCGCTCGAGGATGTAGGTCGTGTAGATGTACTCCATGTCGAACGGCGGATCCTTGCGCATCAGGATGGCGCGGAAGTCCGCCAGCGGCCGCGTATGCGCCGCATCGAGCGTGAACCAGTCGTGCAGGTCGTTGCGCACGGCTATCGGGCGCACATGGCCGTAGGCGACGCCGTCGCGCAGCCACAGGTCGCGCTGCTCGGCGTACCAGAGCTCCCAGCCGCGCTTCTGCGCCGCCAGCAGCATGGCGAGAGTGGTGTCCTTGACCGGCTTGATCTCGTCGATGGGATCCATCACGACGAGCACGCGCGGGGGCGATTGAGAAGGTCTCGAAGGCATCTGTTCACCAAATCAGCGACGCACTTCACACCGCGGCGGTGACGGCGAAATCACGGCGCAAAAGTCGGTGTGACGAGCTTCATAGTATAGAGATGTGGGCGATGGCGGCCCTATAACCAATATGTTAAAAGTTCCGCCGTGTTGCGCCGGCCGCTCGCGACGCTCGCAAGTACACGATTCCAAGCTCCATTTCGTACTTTGCGGCGCGCGTTGCGTGCGATTGCGTGGATTCCCGTGTGAGGTACCGATGGAGAACCTAGCAACGAACCAGTCCGCCCGGCTCGCGGGCCTGAAGGTGCTGGTCATCGACGACAGCAAGACGATCCGCCGCACCGCCGAGACCCTGCTGTCGAAGGAAGGTTGCGAGGTGTACACGGCGGTCGACGGCTTCGACGCGTTGTCGAAGATCGCCGATCACCAGCCCGACATCGTCTTCGTCGACATCATGATGCCGCGCCTCGACGGCTACCAGACGTGCTCGCTGATCAAGCACAACAAGGTGTTCCGCTCGATCCCGGTGATCATGCTGTCGAGCAAGGACGGGCTGTTCGACCGCGCCCGCGGCCGCATCGTCGGCTCGGAGCACTACCTGACGAAGCCGTTCACGAAGGACGAGCTGCTGAACGCGATCGAGACCCACGTGGGCGCGCTGGCGCGCTAGGTACTTCCGAGGTACTCCCAGAGGTTATTGCAGCATGGCCGGACAAGCAGCAGTGCGATCAACGCAGGGCACCGCGGAGCACGGTATGGCACTGATCCTCATCGTCGACGATTCGCCGACGGAAGTTCACGTCATGCAGAAGGCGCTCGAGCGCCATGGCTACAAGACGGCCAGCGCCGGCGACGGCGCCGAGGCGATCCGCAAGGCGAAGGAGATGAAGCCGGACCTGATCTTCATGGACGTGGTGATGCCGGGCGTCAACGGCTTCCAGGCGACGCGCAAGCTCGCCTCCGACCCGGACACGAAGTCGATCCCGGTGATCATGGTGACCTCGAAGGACCAGGAGACCGACCGCATCTGGGGCATGCGCCAGGGCGCGGTCGATTACCTGGTGAAGCCGGTGTCGATGGAAAAGCTGATCGAGAAGGCGCAGGCCGCGCTTGCGGGCTGAAGATGACGGGCAACGCCACTCTCAAATCCCTGCGTGACAAGCCGTTCGAGTTGCTGCGCGAGCTCGAGCGGCTGGCGCGCATTGCACTCACCGGCCAGGGCCGCGACGCCGGCGGCGAGCGCGAATGGGTCGGCGTGGCGTTCCGCCTGAGCGCCGAGAATTTCCTGGTCGCCCGCGAGGAGACGCGCGAAGTGCTCGGCTTCCCCTCGGTGGTGACGCGCGTGCCGGGCTCGAAGGCGTGGATCCGCGGCATCGCCAACGTGCGCGGCCAGCTGCTGCCCGTGGTCGACCTGCGCGCGTTCCTGGGCGGCGGTGCGACCAACACCGGCCGCTCGACCCGCGTACTGGTCGCGCATCATCGCGAAGTGCCCGCCGGCCTGCTGGTCGACGAGGTGCTCGGCTTCCGCCGTTTCAACGAAGACGAGTTTTCCGGCGCGCCGCCGCCGACGATCGCGCGCTGCGAGCGCTACCTGGCGGGCGCGTTCCGCCGCGGCACGGAGAGCTGGCCGGTGTTCAGCCTGCGCACGCTGCTCGAAAGCCCCGAGTTCCTGCAGGCCGCCGCTTCCTAGCCGCGGCGGCACAGGTGAAACGACAGATGCGCGACGTATTGAACAATCGTTCCCGGACCGAAGGACAGCGCCATGGCCGAGACTAAGATGTACGGCGTCCGGTTCCTGCCGGTGCTGATGGTCATCGCCCTGGCCTGCGTCGCTGCGGCGGCGGGCCTGCTGGCGTTCGGCGGACAGGATATGGACGCGGGCGCAACCTCCGTGCGCAGCCTGAACGAGTTGCTCGCCCTGTCGCAGAAGATGCCGGCGCAGGCCAATGCGGCGTTGAACGGCGAGCCGGCTGCGCTCGAGAAGCTGCGGCAGTCGCGCGCGCGCTATTCGGAGCTGGCGCATTCGCTCGGCGGAGACGTGCAGACGTTCGACGGCTCGACCGAGATTCTCAAGCAGAGCCAGGTCATTCTCAGCTCCAGCGAGGCGATCGACGCCGTGCACCAGGCGGCTGCCGACGTGCGCGCGCTGGTGCCGCAGCTGTTTCAGAGCCTCGGCAACGTCGCCAGCGCGCTCGGCTCGCCGGGCATCGACGGCATGACGCGCCACCTCGAGCGTTTCGAGCTGACCGGGCTGCGCCTGCAGCAGGACATGGAAGCGCTCTCCGGCGGCGTCGGCGACGCCACCGTGATCGCGCGCCGGCTCGCGGACAGCAACGACTACATGGGCCAGGTCGTCGGCGGCCTGAGCGGCGAGGATTCCGGACTCGGCCTGCCGAAGCTCACCGCGCCGGACGCGCTGACCCGTTTCAAATCGACCAGCGCCCTGTATGCGCAGCTGAGCGAGAAGGTGCGCACAGCCATCAGCTCGGCGGACCGCATCAAGCTGTCGCGCCAGGCGGCGGCTGCGCTCGCCACCGCGGGCGACCAGATCTACTCGCGCTTCGACAGCCGCGTCGGCGTCGCAGCGGCGGGCGCCTCCGGCGTGCTGAGCAGCCGCGAGCTGCCGATCGGTCTGCTGGTCGTCGGTCTGCTGTCGTTGCTCGTGCTCTCGCTGCTGCACGCCATGAGCGGCAACATCCGCAAGACGCTGGAGATGCAGGCGAGCAAGAACGAACGCAACCAGGAAGCGATTCTGCGGCTCCTCGACGAGCTGTCGAGCCTCGCGGACGGCGACCTCACCGTGCAGGCGACCGTGACCGAGGACATCACCGGAGCGATCGCGGACTCGATCAACTACGCGATCGAGGCGCTGCGCGAGCTGGTCACGACGATCACCGATTCGGCCGTGTCGCTCGATGCCGCCGCGAAGCAGACGCAAGGGTCTGCCGGCCACCTGGCGAAGGCGTCGGTCGCGCAGTCGAAGCAGGTCGCGCTCGCGTCCGAGTCGGTGGCAGCGATGGCCGCGTCCACCGAGGAGGTCTCCGGCAACGCCGAGCGCTCCGCGGACGTCGCACGCCACTCGGTCGACGTCGCGCACAAGGGCGGCGAGGCCGTGCGGCGCACGATCGACGGCATGAACGCGATCCGCGAGACGATCCAGGAGACCTCCAAGCGCATCAAGCGCCTCGGCGAGAGCTCGCAGGAGATCGGCAACATC
>DATEML010000021.1:0-18391 GCA_035275585.1 Steroidobacteraceae bacterium
AATGATGTTGGCTGCCTGCAGCGGTTCGAAGGAACCGCCGGCTACGGCGCCGGCAGCCGGCGCACCGCCGTTTCACACGACGCTGACCACGAAGCAGCTGATGAGCTGGATCATCGATCCGAACGCCACGGCGATCTGGAATTCGGTCGGCAGCGTCGTGACGGACAAAGGCACCGAAGAGAAGCACCCGAAGACCGACGAGGAATGGGCGTCGTTCCGTAACGCCGCCGCGACGCTGGTCGAGTCGGGCAATCTGCTGATGCTGGACGGACGCGCGGTGGACAACGATCAGTGGATGGCCACGTCACGCGGGATGGCGGACGCCGCCGCGACCGTGCTCGAAGCGGCCGAGGCGAAGGACGTGGAAGCCTATTTCGACGCCGGCGGTGCGCTGTATGAAGCGTGCACCGCCTGCCATTCGAAATACCTGGTCGGGCCGAAGTAGGTCATGCCGGCGGCTTGTCGCGCTGATACGCCGCGAACTCCTCGCGGCTGAGCACGCCATCCTTGTTCGTATCGAGGCTCTTGAAGGCCACGAACAGTGAATCGTTCTCCGCGGCCTCGTTCAGGCTCACCTTGCCGTCGGAGTTCTTGTCCAGCGCCTCGAACGTCGGCTTGGCGCCCTCGGACTGGGCGGCCAGCGCTACGCCGGCGAACAGGCTGAGAACGATCGCTACCTGAGTGCGGATCATGGTGGGTCTCCTGCGGGCCACTGTCGGGAGAATGGTGCCTCGGGCGGGAATGTTCCCGTGCGGTATGCTCGCCGCATGGCCAAAGACATCAGCCAGGCGGTGCGGGAAGTATGCCTGTGGTTCCCGGAAACCGCCGAAGTGATCTCGCACGGCTCGCCGGACTTTCGTGTCCGCGGCAAGACGTTCGCGACCTACGTGATCAACCATCACGGCGACGGTCGCGTCGCGCTGTGGCTCAACGCACCGGCCGGCGCGCAGGAGCTGTACACGAAGGAAGAGCCGAAGCATTTCTTCGTGCCGCCGTACGTCGGGCCGCGCGGCTGGCTCGGCGTGCAACTGGACAAGGGAATTTCCTGGAAGCGCGTCGCGAAGCTGGTGCGCGAGGCGTATGAGAAAGTCGCGCCGCCGGCGCTGACGGCGAAGCTGGGCAAGACGATCGAGATCGCGCCGCCGACGAAAACGCTGAGCGCCGCGCAGATCGATCCGCTGCAATCGAAGCGCGCGCAGTCGGTGCTGAAGACGATGCGTCGCATCTGCCTGGCGCTGCCGGAAACCTCGGAGGACGAGCAGTTCGGTTTCCCGGTGTGGCGCGCCGGCAAGAAGACGTTCGCACAGGCCTACCAGTATCGCGACGCGGACCGGCTGCGCATCGCGTTCTGGGTCGGCGTCGAGCGGCAAGCGATGCTGACCGGCGACGAGCGCTACGAGATTCCGAAGTACATGGGCCACAACGGCTGGATTGCGCTCGACGTCAGCAAGCATCTCGACGAGGACGAAGTGAGCGAGCTGGCGCTCTTCAGCTACCGGCACTTCGCACTGAGGCGCATGTTGCAGCAGCTGGGCGAACCGTGACGACTATCGATGGCTGACTACGCGCTGATCAGCGTGGCCGCGGGACCCGAACGCGAGCGGTTCCTGCCGCTGTTGCTGCTTGCGGACGAATCGCAGGAACAGGTCCGCTCATACATGCATCTCGGCGATCTGTTCGCGTTCGTCGAGCGCGACGGGGCTGCTGTGGGGATTGTGCTGACAATCCCAGGAGAGGATGGCAGCGTGGAGTTGAAGGCTGTGGCCGTGGACCCGGCTCGGCAGAATCTCGGCATCGGCCGCCGCATGCTCGCTGCGGTACTCGAGGAGTTGCGTCGTCGCGGCGTGCGCCGCGCCATCGTCGGCACCGCAAACGCGGGCATCGGACAGCTCGCTTACTACCAGAAGGCGGGCTTCCGCCTGTTGCGCATCGAGCGCGATTTCTTCTCGCCGGCGCGCGGCTATCCCGCCGTCATGGAAGACAACGGGATTCGCCTGCGCGACATGGTGTGGATGGATCTCGACCTGGCCTAGATGTCTTTGTACGACTCGATGACGCGCGACACGACGCCGTACTCGATCGCTTCCTTCGGGCTCATCCAGAAGTCGCGCTCCATGTCCGCGATGACCTTCTCGTACGACTTGCCGGTCTGCTTCGCGATGGTGCGCGCGATGCGCTCGCGCGTGCGCAGGATCTCCTTCGCCTGAATCGCGATGTCCGTCGCCGGCCCGCCGGCGCCGCCCAGCGGCTGGTGGATCATGAATCGCGTATTCGGCAGGCACAGGCGTCGTTCCTTGTCCGCCGCCAGGAAGATGTGCGTGCCGGCGCTGGCTACCCAGCCGGTGCCGATGGTCGTGACCGGTGCGCTGATGAAGCGCATCGTGTCATGGATCGCATCGCCCGATTCGACGTGGCCGCCCGGCGAGGAGATCAGCACGCGGATCGGCGCGTCGGAGTGCTGCGCGAGCGCGATGAGCCGCTCGCACGTGGTTCGCGCCATCTGATGGTTGACGTCGCCGAAGACGAATACGAAGCGCGACTTGAACGACAGCTGGTCGGTGATGCTTTCCGGGCGCTGCTCGGGGCGTTCGGGCTTTTCGTCGTTTCCGTCGTCGTACATGGACATGGCAGCTCCTTTCTTGGGGGGCACAGTCTAAAGCAGCGCCGCCACGTTGCGCACGGTGATCACCATCAGCACCAGCGAGGACGCCGCGAACACCATGAAGCGCACCGGCACGAAGTTCCAGGTGCACTGGATTAGGGAATGCGCGACGCGCAGCCCCACGTAGCCCCACGCCAGGCCGATGTTCAGCGGATCCGCCACCCCGGCCAGGTGCGAGTACACGGCCAGCGCATAGAACACGGTCGGCTGCTCGTGCAGGTGGTTGTAATTGTCGGCAATCTGCTGCACCGAAACGGGCAGGGGATCGAGGTCCGCCTTGCGCTTGACGCGCGCCGGATCGAGGCCGGCCGCCCGCATCGCCGGGAGCCGCGTCGCGTACAGCCCGAACCAGATCACGAAGGTCCACACGATCAACGCGAGCACGGGAGTCAGCATCGTCGTCTGCATGAGCGGTCTCCTTCTGGTTTATTCTGTGATTCTCGACCGGCAGCCATTCTCGCAACACGCACCATGACCACACAAATGCTGTTCAGGGACGACGCCTACCTGAAGACCGCGACCGCGCAGGTCGTCGCCGTCGGCGAGCGCGGCATCGAGCTCGATCGCACGATCTTCTATCCGCTCGGCGGCGGCCAGCCGGGCGACACGGGTGCGCTGATCCGGCCCAATGGGCAGCGCATCGTCGTAGCGGATACTCGCAAGGGCGAGACGCTGGACAGCGTCCTGCACATCCCCGCGCCCGGCAGCGCTCTGCCCGAGCCCGGCGAGGCGCTCACGCTGGAAATCGATTGGGACCGGCGCTACGCGCTCATGCGCCTGCACACCGCGTTGCACGTCATGTCGTGCGTCGTCGTCGCACCGGTGTCCGGAGGCAACATCGCTCCGGACAAGGCGCGCCTCGATTTCGACATCGACATGAATCTGCTGAATGCCGAGCGCATCGAGCAGGGGACGAATGAGCTGCTGGCGCGCGGCACCGCGACCGAAACGGTCTGGATCACGGACGAGGAGCTCGCTGCGCGACCCGAGCTGGTCAAGACCATGAGCGTGCAACCGCCGCGCGGCGCGGGCCGCGTGCGACTGCTGCGTATCCCGGGAATCGACCTGCAGCCGTGCGGCGGCACGCACGTAGCGAATATCGGCGAGATCGGCGCGATCCGCGTCGTGCGCATCCGCAACGAAGGCAAGCGCAACAAGCGCGTCGAGATCGCGCTCGCGTAGAGCTCACATTTCGCGCTGCAGCCGGTCGATTCTCGAGGCGACCGCTGCGAGCGCCTGCGGTCGATACTGCGCATCCTCTTGCCACCGCCGCAGCACGCTATCGTGAATCGTGTCCGTGGCGGCGACCTGCCGCGGCGAGCGTGGCAGGAGCGCGAACGGCGCCTTCGCCCACGGCTTGTGGATCTCGGGATCGGTGAGCGGGTCCGGAATGTAGGTCAGCGGCGTCGCGATGCGCACGCCGACTTCCGCGAGCTGCTTCATTATCCATTCGAGCGCGATGTCCGATAGCCGTGACTCCTGCATCGTGTAGCCGCCGCCGACGTCGGCGTGCGCGCCGACGAACCATACCTGCTTGATGCCGTCGCGGCTTTCCCACGCCGTCACCGGAAAATCGGCGCGCAGCTCGTCGACCGCCATGGCGTGGAAGCCGTTCTGCACCTTGTTGCTCAGACGCGTGTCGACGAAGCGGAACACGTCGAAGCGCTTGTCTGCGGCGTACGCGGGAATGCCCATCGAGCCTACGGTGTCCCACACCGCGACGGATTTGATCGGCACGTCCGCGATCAGCTGGTCCGCGTCGAGCTGCCGCGCGAAGAATCCGCCGACGAAGTTCAGCATGTGATTCGCGATGTCGGTGAGCTTGCCCGCGCCGTGCAGCGACATGTTCTTGCACTTGCACCAGGCCGCGACGCCGAGGCGGTACGCCTCGTTCTTGTCCGTGGGATCGTACTGCGCACGGTTCAGCAGGCCGACGCTGGAGATCATCCCGGCGAGCGCGCGCGCTGTGTACGCGCCGCGGCTGAAGCCCGCAATGTGGATCTCGTCGCCCGCATCGTAGTGACGCGAGATGAACGTGTAGCCGCGCACGATGCGCGCGATGACGCCCATGCCGAACATCCCGCCCATCGCCTTCTTCAGGAAGCTGTCGGAGTCGCCGACGCCGTGAATGTACTTCGCGACTTGCACCGTGGCGCCGGCGGCGTCGGGCAGGAGCTTCTCCTGCTCGTCGCGCATCGTCATCGTCTGCGGCGTGACGCGCCCGGCCAGGTTCGCGAACAGCTTGACGACGTTCGTGACTTTCGCGCCCTGCAGCTCGCCGTTCTCGTCGCCCGCATCCATCGGGGCGACGCCGGTCTGCGACTCCGGCCCATTCCAGGTGCCATCGGCACAGAACACGATTCGTTTCGGCATGGTGATCTCCTGACGCCGTCGACTGCAGCGCGCAGGAGTACGTCTTACCCGCCGCGGCACGGGAAAGCGATGGTCCAAAGGTCGGGGATCGGGCTAGACTCGCCGCATGAACGCAGATACTTCGATCGAGCTGGTCATCGAAGGGCGGCGCCGCGATCTCGGTGGATTCGAAGTCGGGCGCGTGTTGCCGTGGCCGAAACGCCGCATGGTCGGCCCGTTCGCCTTCTTCGACCACATGGGACCGAAGCAGATGACCGCGAACCTGCCGCGGCAGGTCGACGTGCGGCCGCATCCGCACATCGGCCTGTCGACGATCACGTACCTGTTCGCGGGCGAGATCGTGCATCGCGACAGCCTCGGCTTTCACCAGGTGATTCGTCCCGGCGAAGTGAACTGGATGACTGCGGGGCGCGGCATCAGTCACTCCGAGCGCTTCGAGACGATGCGCGAGCACGGCGGGCTTCTGCACGGCATCCAGGCATGGATCGCGCTGCCGGCGGCCGATGAAGAAACTGCTCCTGCATTCGTGCACCACGCTGCGGATGAATTGCCGATCGAGCGGGACGGCGGCGCGACGCGGCGCGTCATCGCGGGCAAGGCCTTCGGCAAATCGAGCCCGGTGCGCACGCATTCGCCGCTCGTATATGTCCACGTCGAGCTGCAGGAAGGTGCGGGCACCGGCATTCCGAACGGTTACAGCGAACGCGCTGCTTTCGTAGCGGCCGGTACTGTGCGCGTCGGGGACGAGAGCTACGAAGCGGGCAAGATGATCGTCTTCACGCGCGGCAGCGAGCCGCGAATCGTTGCGGTCACACCCGCGACCGTCATGCTTCTCGGCGGAGAGCCGCTCGGCGAACGACACATCTGGTGGAATTTCGTGTCGTCGCGGTCCGAGCGTATCGAGCAGGCCAAGGCGGATTGGCGCGCGGGTCGCATCCCGCTGCCGGTCGGCGACGACGCCGAGTTCATCCCGCTGCCGGAAGAGCCGCCGCCTCCGCCGGAACCGATGTCCTGAGACTCAGCGCGTCGACTTGCGCCAGAGCACTGCGTGCTCTTTGCGAGGCGCGGGCGCATTCTTCGTTGTCGGCGCGCACCCTCCACCGCAGGCATCGCATGCGCCGCCCGACGAGGTGTCGCTGAGATTGCCGAACACGCGTGGCAGTGTCGTACGCAATCGCGCGCGCAGTGCATCGCGCATCTTGCGCGGTCCGAGCCGCCAGACAGCGTAGCCCGCGCTCACCACGATCGCGATGATGACGATCGAATTGGAGAGAACGCCGCTCATGCCTTCCCCATGAGCCACACCGCAACGTTGTACGTCACGAACGAGGCTGCATACGCGAGCGCGAACAGGTAGGCCGCCATGATGAGCGGATAACGCCACGAGTTGGTTTCGCGCTTCACAGTCGCGAGTGTTGAGAGGCACTGCGGCGCGAACACATACCAGGCGAGCAGCGACAGCGCAGTCGGCAACGTCCACGAAGTTCTGATCAACGGCTCGAGCGCGCCCGCAATGTCATCGCCGGTCGCGGACAAGGAGTACACCGTGCCGAGCGCGCCGACTGCGACCTCGCGGGCGGCGAGGCCAGGCACGAGCGCGATCGAAATCTGCCAGTTGAAGCCGAGCGGCGCGAAGATCACGGCCAGCGCAGCGCCGATCTTGCCGGCGATGCTGTACTGGATCGCAGGCCCGGTCGCGTCCGGCGGCGGTGCGGGGAACGAGCTCAGCGCCCACAGCAGGACCATCAGCGCGAGGATGATCGTGCCGACGCGTGACAGGAAGATCGTCACGCGCTGCCACAGGCCGATCGCGAGATTACGCAAGTGCGGCCAGTGATACGCCGGCAACTCGAGCATCAGCGGCTGGAAGCGCGAGCGCATCGTCGTGAAGTGCTTCAGCACGTAGGCCACGGCCATCGCACCCGCCACACCCGCGACGTACAGCGCAAACAGCACGAGGCCCTGCAGCTGCACCGGACCCCATACCTGCTGCCGCGGAATGAAAGCGGCGATGATCACCGCATACACGGGCAGCCGCGCCGAGCACGTCATCAGCGGCGCGATCATGATCGTCGCGAGGCGATCACGCGGGCTTGCGATCGTGCGCGTCGCCATGATGCCCGGAATCGCGCACGCGAAGCTCGACAGCAACGGGATGAACGAGCGGCCGGACAGGCCGACGCTGCCCATCAGACGGTCGAGCAGGAACGCGGCGCGCGGCAGATAGCCGGAATCCTCGAGCACGAGGATGAAGAAGAACAGGATCAGGATCTGCGGCAGGAACACCACTACGGCGCCGGCGCCTGCGAGCACGCCGTCGAGCAGCAGGCTGCGCAGTGCATTGTCCGGCAGTACCGTGCGCAGGTATCCCGCGAGCGCGTCTACACCTGCGGTGATCGCGTCCATCGGTATCGTTGCCCAGGCGAAAACTGCCTGGAACACGAAGAACAACGTGAGCGCGAGCAGCACCAAGCCCAGGACCGGGTGCAGCACGATGCGATCGACGCGATCGCTCATGGTCTCGCCGGGTCGCGCTTCGCCGCCGACAGTCGCGAGAATCCGGCGCACTTCCGCGTGATCGCGCACCACATCGACGCTGCCGCCCGGTGGTGCCAGATGCGCGGCAACGGCGGGCCAGTGCGCGTCGAGACGGCCGAGCAGCTCCGTCACGCCCGATGGTCTTACGCCCACCGTTTCGACGACGGGAACGCCGAGCTCGCGAGCGAGCGCATCCTTGTCGACGTGAATGCCGCGCTTGCGCGCGAGGTCGCTCATGTTGAGCGCGAGCAGCAGCGGCACGCCGAGCCGCTTGAGTGCGAGCACGAGCCGCAGATTCTGGCGCAGGTTGGTGGCGTCGGTGACGCAGACGACGGCGTCGGGTTTGGATTCGCCGTCGCGGCGCCCGAGCAGCACGTCGGCAGTGACTTGTTCGTCGGGCGTCGCCGCTTCGAGGCTGTAGAGGCCGGGCAGATCGAGGATGCGAACGCGCTTGCCGGATGGCGTGATCGCGACGCCTTCTTTGCGCTCGACGGTGACGCCCGCGTAGTTCGCGACTTTCTGGCGGCTGCCCGTGAGCAGGTTGAAGAGCGCGGTCTTGCCGCAGTTCGGATTGCCGACCAGCGCGATCAGCTGCGGGGCGCCAGCTGCAACGGCACTCACGATCTACTCCAGCGGCGCGATTCGGATGCAGTCCGCTTCCAGCCGGCGCAGTGCGAAGGTGGCGGTGCCGACGCGGACCGCGACGGGCTCGCCACCGAGAGGGCCGCGTGCGAGCACGTGCACGTGCTCGCCGGGGAGAAAGCCGAGGTCTGCGAGACGACGTGTCAGGTCGCCGGGAATGTCCGGTCCGCTCGGCACGACGCCGACCACGCGAGCGGATTCGCCCTTGGCAAGATCGCTCAGAGCCTGGCAGTCGCGTGCGACGGAATACTGATCGAGAGGCAGGACGGCAGACATGTTGATGCAAGACTACATGAGAATCGTTCTCATTGCCATGAAGTCTGCTAACTCATTAATCTTCTGGCGAAAAAGACCGTGCCGATGCCCGCGAATGTCATCACGACCGAGCCGAAAAGGTGGGTGGCCGCAGCCGCGACGGCCCAGGCGGCGCGACCCTGCTGCAACAGAATCACCAACTCCGCGGAGAACGTCGAGAACGTCGTGAGGCCGCCGCAGAAACCGGTGATGACGAACAGCCGCCATTCGAGCGGCAGGTTCGACGTCGCGAAGAACGCGATCGCGACGCCGACGACATAGCCGCCGATGAGATTCGACAGCAGCGTGCCGGGCGGAATCGCCGGGAAGGTCGCGTTGAGCGACTCGCTCAACGCCAGGCGCAGCAGCGCGCCGAGACTCGCGCCGGCGGAAACTGCAACGATCGTTTTCAGAACCACACCCGTACTCCCGCAACGAAACGAGTTTCGCCCTCGTCGCCGACGAGGTCCGCAGTCTCGCCGAAGCGGCGTACCCAATGCACGCCCACGTACGGAGCGAATTCGCGGCGCACTTCGTAGCGCAGCCGCAGGCCTGCTTCGATATCGGACAGACCCGAGCCGATGCCGCGCTCGCGATCGTCTTTGCCGTACACGTCGGCTTCGATCTGCGGTTGCAGCACCAGACGCTGCGTCAGCAGCAGGTCGTAGCTGACGTCGGCCCGAAACGCCGTGCGACCTTGCTCACCGAGATAGATCGTCGCTTCGACGTCGAACCACTGCGGCGCGAGGCCTTCGACGCCGAACGCGAGCCACGTGCGTGACGGCGCGTCGCCGAAGTCCTGCCGCAGGCCGACCTGCGAGCTCCACCACGGCGTGATGATGCGATTCCACAGCGCTTCGAGACGCACGTCGTCCTCGTCCCGCTCGTGCACGCCTTCGGTCTTCAGCCACAGCTTGTGATAGTCGCCGCCGTAGAAAGCCTGCACGTCCCACGCGATGGCCGCGTGATCCGCGTCCTGCCATTCCAGCTGATCGACGCTGACGCGGCCGTAACGCTCGGTATCGTCCATGCGCATCATCTCGACCATCTGCTCGTACGACTGGTGCGGCAGCTGGTTTTGCGGCGGATCGGGCGGCACGTGCTGCGCCAGCGCGCGGCCCGCGAACCCAACGAGCGTGATCAGGATCGCCCGCTTCATCCGACGTGGACTTCGCGGAACATGCCCGCTTCCATGTGATAGAGCAGGTGGCAATGAAACGCCCAGCGACCGAGTGCATCGGCCGTCACGGCGTAACGGATCTGCTGTCCCGGCTGCAGCGCTACGGTGTGCTTGCGTACCAGGAACGCGCCGGATTCGTCCTCGACCTCGCTCCACATGCCGTGCAGGTGGATCGGGTGCGTCATCATCGTGTCGTTCACGAGTGCGATGCGCAGGCGCTCGCCATGGGTGAAGTGCAGCGGCGGCGCTTCGGAGAACTTGCGGCCGTCGAACGACCAGATGAAGCGCTGCATGTGGCCGGTGACGCGCAGCGCCAGCTCGCGGCCGGGCTCGCGCCGGTCGATCGGCCCGCCGATCGTGTGCAGATCCGCATAGGTCAGCACGCGCCGGCCGTTGTCGCGCAGACCGGGGCCCGGATCGTCGAGATTCGTGCGCGGCTGCGCCGTACGCATGTCGACGGTCGGAGTCGTGGGTGAGGCTTTGGCCTCACTCACATCATGATGCATGCCCGCGTGGGTGCCGCCGTGCGCCATCCCCATGTCGCTCATCGCGAGGATCGGGCGCGGTTCGAGCGGCGGAACCGGCGCTTCCATTCCCTCGCGGGGCGCGAGCGTGCCGCGCGCGTAGCCGGAGCGATCGATCGCCTGCGCGAAGATCGTGTACGCGCGATCGTGTTGCGGCTCGACCAGCACGTCGTACACTTCGGCCGCAGCGATGCGCAGCTCGTCGACCGTGACAGGCTCGATGTCCTGGCCATCCGCGGCGACGACGGTCAATTTCAGATCCGGAATGCGCAGATCCAACACGCTCATCGCGGAGCCGTTGATCAAGCGCAGGCGCACGCGCTCGCCTTTCGCGAACGTTCCGGTCCAGTTGCCGGCCGGCGTCACGCCGTTCGTCAGATACGTGTACGCGTAGCCCGAGACGTCGGCGAGATCGGTCGGCTGCATGCGCATCGCGCCCCACATCCGGCGCTCGGCCAGCGTGGCGCGCACACCCTGGGAACGCGCATCGCGAATGAAATCGCCGGCCGTGCGCTTGCCGCGATTGTAGTAGTCGCTCTGCAGCTTCAGCGTGCGATAGATGTGCTCGGGATCCAGGTCGGTCCAGTCGGAGAACAGGATGACGTGCTCGCGCTGCGCGGCGTGACGCTCGCCATTGCGAGGGTCGATCACGATCGAGCCATACAGCCCGACCTGCTCCTGGAAGCGCGCGTGCGCGTGATACCAGTACGTGCCCGACTGATTCACTTTGAAGCGGTACGTGAACGTCTCGCCCGGCGCGATGCCTGCGAAGCTGACGCCGGGCACGCCATCCATGTCCGCAGGCACGATGAGGCCGTGCCAGTGCAATGCGGTCGTGGTTCGCAGCCGGTTCGTGACGCGGATCGTCACCGTGTCGCCTTCGCGGAACCGCAGCGTCGGTCCAGGCACTTGCCCGTTGATGGCCACCGCTGTGCGACGCGCACCTGTGTAGTTGACAGGCAGCTCGTCGATCGTGAGATCGAATTGCGTGCCGGTCAGTATTGCAGCGGGCGACGAGCTCCAGCGCGCGGCACCGAGCACGCACGCAGCACCAGCGAAGCCGTGCATGAAGCGACGGCGCGAGATCACCGGAAGCTCCGTGTCAGCAGCACGATTCCCGAGATCGCCAGCCACAGCGCTGCCATGCCGATCGTGACGATCAGCGGATTGTTGAAGTTGTCGCGTCCGGCGTAGTCCATCGTGTGCAGCATCCAGAAGAAATCGTACAGGCGCCAGGAGGCGTTGCGCGCGGCGATGAAGTGTCCGTCGTCGGCCGCGAAGTACAAAGCGGTATGTTGCGGGTCGTCGAACTGCGCCCGCCACACCGGATTCTTTGCGCGCGACTCGATATCCGGTTGCGTCTGCAGCGTCGCTGCGACGAGCGCGCCGCTGCCGGCGTATTGGCCCAGTGCGAGCTGACGCACCCAGGCTTCATCGAGCTGCACCGGCGTGCCGTCTTCGATGGCGCGCAGCTCGACTCGATCCCGCAGCTCGACGCGCCAAACCCAGCGGTCTGCGAGTGAGACCGCGCGGACATCGTAAAGATCGTGCTGCGCATAGTCGCCGAGCCACTGCGTCGGCTCTGTTTTCACGGCCGCAGCTGCGAGCACAGCCGGCTCGAGGGTGCGCACGCTGCCCGCCGCGTTGACGTTCGAACGATCGAGCCACGCGAACGCCACGCCGCTCGCTGCCCACAGGATCACCTGCAGCCCGATCAGCAGGCCGAGCCACTTGTGGAGCTTGCGCAGGAATTGCATCGGAGTGCTGCTTTACCGGCGCGCCCTGCGCGGACGCCAGAAGCTGAAATATAGGAGCCACACGCCGCTCAGCACGGTGACCGTTCCGAGCACTGTCGCAACACGCGGCACGATGCCTGTCGGCGCCTCACGCTCGCCGTAGTCCATGATGTGCAGCATCCAGAGGAAATCGTACCAGCGCCACAGGCGGTGCCGTCGCGCCACGAGCGCGCCGGTATCCGGGTGAAGGTACAGCGTCGTCTGCAGCCAATCGTCGAACTCGGCACGCCACAAGGGTGCAGCGCGGCCGCGTACTTCCGTCGGCACCTCGTGCTCGAGCAACTGCACAGCACTCAGCTGGCCGCTTCCGGCGTAATAGCTGCGCGCGAGCCGGCGGATCATGCCAGCGGAAAGCGGCGACAGCTGCTGACCGTCCGAGGCGTCGACCAGGACCTTGCGACCCGCCGCGGTCACTTCATAGACGGGCGTTTCCAGCACCGGCAGCGAATGCAGCGCGACCAGAGTGACTTCGGGATAGCGGCTGGCGAGCTGCGAGACCGGCAGCACCGCCGTCGAGCGGGCGACCGGCGTGCGCAGGTTGCGCACCAGCGAATCGCCGTGAATGAAATCCAGGTCGATCGCGACCATGTAGAAGCCGGTGACCGCCCACACCAGCAATTGCACGCCGACGAACAGCGCGAGCCACTTGTGCAGGCTTCGTGACAGCAGGATCGACTTCATTCACATCGCGGACGCGGAACTGAAACTCCGGTGCGCGAAGTGTAGCGGGGCGCGCGGCTCAGTGCGGATCTCCGCGCTGATCCTTCTCCAGCCGCATCAGCTCGATCAGCTGCCGCGCGACGATCTCTTTTTCGCCATACAGAGCCCGTGCGATCACCTCGCCGAAGTGCGCAGCGCGTGCAACCCTTCGAGCTCCGCCAGCGCTGCTTCCTCGGTCGCCGGTGCGACGCCGGGCGGGTAGGCCTGTCGCTGTGCCTGCTGATAGTTGTCGTAGTCCTCGATCAGGTCGGTGGCCTGCGCGGCGGCACCGGCCGGCAGCGGCTCGACCGCCTGCTGCTTGGCCTCGGCCAGGTGGTCGCGCGAAGTGCGCGCGAACAGCGCCTCCATGTTCAGTCGGGTTTGCTGGTCGAGCACCAGCCGTCCGGAATCGTTCGACGTGCTCGCTCCCAGCGCTCGAATCTACGGTAGCAGGTGTCGGTTTAGTTGGAGCGACCGCTGTCGGCGCGGTTGGCGGCTCGTCCGTGTGCCGTAGAGAAACGAGCGGCGACGCCTGCGACAGCGACCGCCGCAATCCCGACCCAGATGACCGTGCTTTTGCTCATGCTGCGAAAAGCGGCACGGCGGCTGCTTGCACAGCCGCCGTACCGCCGACCCCCGCAGGCTTCCCCCGCGAAAGCGTAGCTTCTACTGGTACGGGCACGTCGAGCGATAGTCGGAGAAAACTGTGGCCGTCGCGAATGCCGTGTGCGGCGCGCCGCACAGGAACGGCTCGTAGCGCGTGTCGTTGTCCATGAAGCGCTTCACCCACGCCACCGAATAGCGGCGTCGAGTTCGTGTTGATCGTCATGACGACGAAGCCGTGCGAAGCCATGCGTCGCGCGATCCACGCAATCGACGATTGGGTTGCCGTGAAGCCCGGGCAGATGGCCACCGTCGCGTGTCGACGGCGCAGCGGCGCTGCCAGCGGTCGATGAGTTTCATGGTTAACCCCCTGTTGATTTCCCATTCGTTCTTGCAGCGTCCGGCGCAGCCGTCCACGCATCCCTGCCGCCGCTGCCGTTCGTTGGCGCCCACGCCGGAGCCAGCGGCGGCGACTGATATAGCACAGGTTTTTATCGTTTTGCTAAATCAGTGCAGACATACACCTAAATGTAAAACCTCTACAGCGATGCTTTCCATCGAGCAGAATCAGTTAACGATTCGTAGCCCTCGGCACTGCCCGAACGGCGGCTAGTGCGTATCGCGCGAAAAGCTGTACGCTCCGGCCTCTCCCATGCCTGCCAACCCCGCCGACCAGTCCGCGAGCCCCTCCTTGGATTCGGGGGACGCTACCGCACCGGCAAGCAAGCACGAGCGCGTGCTCGATGAAGCCGCGCGGCAGTTGAACGAGAAGGGCGTGTTGCTGACGTCGCTCGCCGAGATCGCGGCGAAGCTCGGCGTCACGCGCGGCGCGATGTACTACTACGTCGCGGATCGCGAAGACCTGGTGTTCCAGTGTTACCGACGCGCCGCGGAAATCACTGCCCGACATCTGCTCGAGGCCGGCCGCGCCGGCGGTACCGCTGCCGACGTGCTGCGCAGTTTCGTGACGCGCATGCTCGATCCGAACGAGCCCGAGATCGCGGCGCGCGCCGAAATTGCGATGCTGAACGCGACCCAGCGCGACACGATCCAGGGTCTGTACGACGCGCTGGCGACACGCCTGGCGCACGTGCTGGAAACCGGCGAGCGCGAGGGCGTGCTGCGGCCGTGCGACGTCGAAGTCACGGCGCGCATCATCCTCAGTCTCGTCACCTGGGCGCCGTTGGCGCGCCCGTGGGCGCACCAGGTCGGCCCGATGGGACACGCGAGACTCCTCGCCGCCGCCACCGCGACGGTATTCGATGGATTCTCGCGCGCCGGGCGACTGCCGGACTTCCAGGGGCTCGATCTCGCAGCGCTGGCGCCGCCGGTCGTGAGCGCCTTCGATCGCGACGCCGCTGGCCAGGCGAAGCGCGAAGCGCTGCTGCGGGTCGCATCGAAACTTTTCAACCGCAAAGGTATCGATGCGACATCGCTCGATGAGATCGCGGCGCAGGTCGGCACGACCAAGCGCACGCTGCACCATCACATCGGCAGCAAGCAGGATCTGGTCGCAGCCTGTTACGACCGGGCATTTCGCATCTTTTTCTTCATCAAGGACCGGATGCTGGAGCAGCGTGGCTCGCGCCTCGAAGCACTGGCGGCGGCCATGCACGCACTCGCGCTCGCCTACCCGAGCGACGAGCTGACGCCGCTATCGCCGCTGGTCGGTCATGGTGCGCTGTCGCTGGAAGGGCAGGCGGCGTTCGATCGCAATTCGGGAATGCTCGGTGATGCGTACCACGGCTCGATTCGCCAGGGCATCGAGGAAGGCAGCATCTCACCGCTCGACGACGTCGAGGCGCGCGCGCTGATGTTGCCCGGCCTGGTGAGCTGGCTCGTCAAGGACGATGTGCCGCGCGACCCCGCGCAGCAACGGCATATCGCACGCGAAGTCGCGAACCTCGTCGCGGTCGGCTTGCGGCCGGTGGAACAGAGTCAGGCTAAAGCCTGACTCCTAATATCTCCACAGCACGCCCGCCGACGGTATGAGCGGCAGCCACGTATCCAGATTGCGCGAATAATCCAGCGAGCCGTCCGGGTTCTGCGTGACGTCGTAGTGCACGCAGCACGGGTTCTCGCGGTCCAACGCGTTGTTCACTTCGACGAAGACGTCGAGCGCGCCGCGCGGCAGCGCGAACGTGCGCGTCACGCGCAGATCGAGCGAGTTGTAGTCGCCGAGCCGCGCGCGATTGCGGCGCGCGAGCACGATCTGCGGATCACCCGACTCCGTGCCGGTCACTTCGAGCACCGTGGTCGGCCAGCCGCTGTGAAAGCTGTCGGTGAGCGTCGCGCTCCAGGGCCCCTTGGCCCAGACGATGCCGAGGTTCACGGCGTGGCGCTGATCCCAGCTGCGCGGCACGTCATCGCCGTCCACGCGATCCTCCGCGCGCGACCAGGTGTAACTGAGCCAGCCGCTCCAGGAGCCGCGCGGACGCATTTGTAGCATCAGCTCGAGTCCCGTCGCGCGGGCGCTGTCGGGCGCGATGCGCACGCGGTCGAACTCCGCTTCCGGCAGCAGCACGAGCGGGTCGAAGATGTTCTCGAAACGCGGGTTGATCTGCCGGTATTCCTTGCGGAACGTTTCCACGCGCAGATCGAGCCCGGCGGCGAAGGAATGATCGAAGCCGAAGATCGCGTGATACGCGTGCTGGGCTCCATAGAAGGTGTCGACGCCGTCCTCCACCTGCAGCTCGTTGATGCCCTGGAACTGGACGAAGCGGCCGAGGCTCGCGCGCAGATGCGTCTGCGGCGACCGCGTGTAGAGCACGCTGATCCGCGGGCTCCATTGCTCGCCGTCGTCGGAACCGTCGTAGGTCTGTGTGTCGATACGCACACCGCCTTGCACGTCC
The DNA here is from genome assembly GCA_035275585.1 of Steroidobacteraceae bacterium. Lineage (GTDB taxonomy): Bacteria > Pseudomonadota > Gammaproteobacteria > Steroidobacterales > Steroidobacteraceae > Steroidobacter. Next base: position 16,164 of record DATEML010000021.1, read on the forward strand.
CAGCGCTCGCCCAGCTTCGCACGCACATCCCAGTATCCCGAGCTCTCGTAGCCTTCCGGCGAAGGCGCCGTCGCGCGCGTCGTGTCGAATCCCGGCGATCCCGGGAAAGGAAAGCCTGGCAGCGCGTGCACTTCGCTGGAGTAGTCGTAGTCACCCCACAGCCGCCGCACTTCCGCGCCGAAGCGATGCTCCAGCATCCCGGCCTCGATGCCGTTTTCGAGGCGCAGTCCGATGATCTGGAACAGTCGCTCGTCCCGTACGCGCGCCGTGCGCACGCCGGGCTCGTCCACCGTGCCCTGGCGTCGATTCTCCAGGTCCGTGTACGAAGCGATCAGCCGGCTCGACGCGCCGCCTTGCCAGTCATGGTCGAGCGTCGCCCATGCATAGATGTTGCGATATTTCGCGTGCGCGTTCTGCTCGCCCGAGTCTTGTCGTGCATCGATGAGGTCGCTCGACACCAGCGCCTCGAGCGCAGCACGCGTGTCGTCGCTGAACGCGTAGTCCACGCGGCCGAACCCGTCGGAGTATTGCGGCTTGCCGAAGTCGTTCTCGCTGAGGTGGGCGAGGTCGCCGACGTTGCTGCGACGCCCGGCGAGCAGCGCGTGCCCGCGACCGCCGTCGAACTGCGTGGCGGCCAGCGCGCTCGCGTGGAACAGGTTGAGCCCTATCTCGAAATAGTGCGGGTCCGCCGGCCGCACGGTCGTCGCATCGATGATCGCGCTCATGCGATCGCCGTAGTCCACCGGGAAGCCGCCCGAGTAGAACTCGAGCGTGTCGATCACGCGAGAATCGAGCAGGCTCACCGGGCTCAGGAAATTCTTCAGGTGGAACGGCTCGTACAGGCGCAGCCCGTCGAGCACGATCGCTGTCTCGTTCGGCTCGCCGCCGCGCACCGAGCCAATGCTCGAGAAGCCGTTGGTCGTCGTGCCCGGCAGGCGCTGGACTGCACGCAGCGTTTCGTCGGCGAGGCGCGGCATGTTCTTCACCTGCTCCTGCGTGAGGAACGTGCGCTGCGCGACTTCGCTGGTCGCGAGCCGGTAGCGGCTGGTCTGGACGACGACTTCTTCGACCGGGGCCGCCGCAGGTTCGGCCGTGCTGTCGGACTCGGGCTGCGACTGGCCCGCAACGACTGCAAACACCCCCGGTGCAACCTGCGACAACGTGAGGCTGCGCGCGGCGAGAATCTCGCGCGCCAGCTCCACGCCTTCTCGTGCGCGCGGCTCAGTCTCGATTCGCAGGTCGCTCGGCAGGATCTGCGTGTTGTAGATGAAGGTGAGGCCGGCCGAGCGCAGCTCGTCGAGCACGTCGCTGACGCGCCGCCCGCGCAATTCCTGCGCCGAGGCCGGAGCGGCCAGCAACGTGCACAGCAGGAGCCAGCTGGCGAGCTGCAACCGATGCTTCATGCGAGACATCGTACCGGGCGGATTCCCACAACCGGGCGCGGAATGCCAACGCGTAGACCGACAGCGAGACCGTCCATACGAGGAAGGCGCTCCATACATCATGCGAGACGAAATGCGCGCCGCGCGCCTGCTGCGCGAGGCCGAACGTCAGCCCTGTCAGCAGGCCCAGCGCGAGGCCGAGCTTCGCCAGCGTCGCGTGCCGCTCGCGAAACGTGAAGTATAGAGCGAGCAACGCGTAACCGGAGCTGGCGTGTGCCGCGGGGAAGCAACGCCCGACACGCAGTGCATCGGGCCGGTCGGCGAACAGCTCCACGTACGGGAACCGGCCGCCGAACGGGACCAGATCCCACGGGCAGTCGACGTTCGTCAGTGTCTTGAGCAGGCCCACTACGCCCATCGAGAGGAGTGCCGCAACCATGAAAAAAGCGGCAGGCCGTCGCAGCTCGCGCCAGTCGCGCTCGACCCAGGTCGCGATCCAGAGCGCCAGCACCAGCGCCAGCAGCACGCGGATCGCCCAGCGCCCGCTCGTGTGCAGCAGCTCATTGACCGTCCAGCTGTCGGCGCCGATCCATTGCGCGTGTGCGGCATCGAAGAAGATGGCGCGCGCAATGGTCAGGTCCAGCTGCGTCGTTGCGAATACGGTGGCCAGAATTACGAAGAGGGTAAGCGGCACCTGCAGGTGCGACCACCAGAATCGCCAGGGATGCATGAGGTTCAGAACGACCGCCGGGTTTCGATGAGGAGCTGCACGCTGTCGATGTCGGCAGTGGCGTTCAGCGGGAACGCGAGATCGATGTGCAGGACGTTGCCGAGGCCGGAGCGCGC
>DATEML010000022.1:0-3338 GCA_035275585.1 Steroidobacteraceae bacterium
TGCCCGGCGCGAATTCCTCGGGCAGCTGCTCGGCGGGAACGGGGATTGCGACCTCGGTGTTGCCGCCGCGATAGCCGAGCGCGAGCCAGCCGCTCTCGCCGACCCTGGTGGCCGCTTCGAGAGAGATGCCGGAGAATTTCTGCCGCAGGCCGAGCGTGCGCTTGCCGTCCGCGAGCTCCAGTTCGACGTCATAGTGCAGCTCGCCGGTCGCGATGGCCACGGTCGTTCGATGGCGCTGCTCGGACCAGTAACCGCGATGCGCGGCGAGCGCTGTCCAGCTGCCGCCCTCGGCGTACATGCCCGCTGCCGCCGCGATAGAGTGACGATCGCCGCGAGCCGTGTCGGGCGCGCCATAGAGATAGCCTGCGCCGAGCACGAGGCCGGCGCCGAGCAGCTCGTTGCGGAACGGAATGGGTGCGATCACCCAGTTGCCCTGCTGCTTCTGGGACTGTGCAGGCTGGTCGAGGTCGTCCATCAGCTGCATGCCGCCCATCGGGCCGGCGGGATCGCTCGGGCTTGCCGAAGGCGCGAGTACGACGCTGGGGCGGGATGGCGACGCAGTTGTCGCTTGCTGTGCGACAGCGCGCGCCGACGCGACCACGCCAGCAATCGACACGGTGATCGCGACCAGCAGTCCTAGCCAGTTGCAGCGCGTCCTTGCAGACACGTGCCCACTGCCTTCTTGAAGGTCGCCCGTTGCTCGGGCTGCGTAGCTGCGGCTGCGGGCGTCTGCGGATCAATGCCGGTGTGAGACTTCGCCCAGTTGTAGCATTCCTGCTCGTCGACGCTCTGCTGGCTGGCCGGCTGGATTGCTGGTGCGGCCGGCTTTGTCGTTTGCTCCTGCGGCTGCGCGAGCAACGCGGCGCCGCCGAGCAGCACCGCGCCGATCGTGCCAGTCAGAGAGCGGAACATCGCTGCAAGCAACCTGGTGCTGTCGCCGCCTACTGAGGCTTCGACGATTTCGGCTCCAGCGTCACCGCCAGCGCCTCGACGTACGTCAGCTCCACCTCATCGCCTTTCTTCAGCGAGCTGATGAACTGCTGCGCTTTCGGGTCGACGACGTCGACGGTGCGCGTCTTGCCCGCCGGTCCGACGAACGTCACCGAGTGCGTCGCGCGATCGACTGCCTCGATGACGACGGTCGTCGTGACCTGGTTGGCGACGGCCGCGCCCGGACGATTCGACCCCTCTGGAAGGCGTGCGGTGCCGGTCGTCGCGTCGACCACGCCGATCGTCTTGCTCTCGCCCTTCTTCTTGAACGCAGCCGCGAGTCCCGTGTAGTACGTCGCCACGACCTCATCGCCGACCTTGATGCGGTCGAAGTTGCGCACTTCGGGCGAGACTTCGATGGTCGTGCTGTCTTCGCCTTTGCGCAGCTCGACCAGGCGCTTTGCCGGATCGATCGATGCGACGGTCGCAGAAATCGTTTGTGTCTTTTCGACCGACACGGGTTCGGGTTGTGCAGCGGCGGTACCGCAAGCGAGCACAGCGAGTGCGCCCAGTGGGAACAGCGAGGTCAGCTTGGTCACGGCGGCTCTCCAGCGAGCGAGGCAGGGAGGACGATGTTGCGTTCGCGGGTGAGCGAGCGCAGTACGTAACTGGGGCAGCGTCGACGGGAGCGCGATTCTGCACTTTCCGCGTAGCGCGGCACGGGTCGCGCGCGACGCATGATGCGTACATGCGAAAATTCGTCATTGCCCTGCCCGCCTGCGTAGCCGTGGGCACGGCGAACGCGGACGAATGCAACCCGCTCGAAGCGAAGTTCATCGTCGATGCCGGGTGGTTCTTCATGTCCACCGACATGCGTGTGCGTGCCGACGGCTTTCGCTTCGACATCGAGGACGCGCACGACTTCGATGGCCGCCTGCGCTGGGACTACGGCGGCGCGATCGCGTTCGCGAGTTTCATGTTCTAGCCGCCGGCGCCCTGGACGCCGCTGCTGTGACCGCCGGCGCCGAGAACCACCGCTCCTGCGGCACGAGCTTCGGCTCGGGCGGGTCGCCCTCGTAGGCCGGCGTCATGATCTGCACGCCGTACTCATTGAAGACATCGAGAATGTTTCTGTGCAGCGCCGCGTAGCGCTCCGGCATCGCGGCTGCAGATTCGACGCAGACATTCAGCTCATAGGTCACGGCAAAGTCGCCGAGCGCTCGTTCCAGCACGAACGGCGGCGGCTGATTAAGCAGCAAGCCGGTGCGCTCCGCGGCGAGCAGCAGCATTGCTTCCACCTGTCGCCAGGGGATCTCGTAGCCGATCGAGACCGTGGTGTGCAGGATCAGGCCGTGCGTCTTGGCCAGCTTGCTGTAGTTCACGACGTGGCTTTGCAGCACCACGGAGTTGGGGACGACGACTTCCTCGTTCTTGGTCGTGCGCAGATGCGTGACCATCAGGCGCACCTCGGTCACCTCGCCGGTGTACTCGCCGACAGTGATGCGATCGCCGACGCGGAAGGCGCGGCGATACGTGACGGTGTAGCCGGCGATGATGCTCGCCATCGCCGAGGAGGCGCCGAGCGACAGCATCAGGCCGGCGAAGATCGAAAGACCCTGGAAGGCTGCGCTGCCGGATCCGGGGAGGTAGGGATACGCGATGACCAGTGAGAGCAGGACGATGAGGATCCGCACGATCTGGTATGTGGGCCGCGCCCATTCCGCATCGAAGCCGCGCAGGGGCACACGCCCGACGTGGACTGCGTCGAAAAACAGGCCCAGGAGCTTGAGCACGTAGCGGATGACGACGACGAGCACGACCAGGAAAGCGAGCTTCGGGAGGTAGCGCAGCACCGCCAGGCCCATCGATTGCAGCGGCTCGACGACGAACTGCACGAGGTTCTCGGCGAGGCCACGCGTCCACGGGAACTCGCGCAAGGAGAATGCGAACAGCGCATAGACGATCGCAACGATGAACAGGATGCGCAGCGTGCCGAGTACGCTCCTCATGCCGCGCCAGATGCTGTCCGCCCTCACGACCTCGAAGGACTGAATGGTCAGGCTTTGCACGCGGCTGCGGTAGCGTCGTTCGAGCGTGTCGAACGCCAGGCGAAAACCGCGTATCCCGCCCAGGAGCAGCAGCGCCGCGATCGCGGCGGCGAGCGTCGTTATCAGCAGGGCCTCCGCAATGCTGTCGGTGCTGCGATCGGCGCGATACCGTATCAGCGCTTCCCTGATGCGCATCGCACGCAGCAGCGCAGCGTCGGCAAGCGGGAGACCCTCGAGCGAGGCATCCGTGGCAACGACGGCGACCAGGTGCCGGTCGCCCGCCACGATGTCGATGCGACCTTCGCTCGGTCGTGTCGTGACCGCGGCGGGCACGATGCCAGGGTCATGCGCCGCCGCGAT
>DATEML010000023.1:0-3480 GCA_035275585.1 Steroidobacteraceae bacterium
GTCAACGGCGGCTCGCTCTTCAGCTAGTTCGTGCCTTGCGGTTCAACCTGGACTGCGGTCCCGTAGCACAGCACTTCCGTCAGACCTGCCATGAGCTCGGTCGCGTCGTAGCGCATCGATATGATCGCGTTCGCTCCGAGCTTGCGTGCGTGCTTGCACATCAGGTCGTAGGTCTCCGCGCGTGCCTGCTCGCACAGGCTCGTGTAGATCGTGATGTTGCCGCCGAAGATCGACTGCAGACCACCGAAGAAATTGCCGACGATGGAACGGGAGCGAACGGTGATGCCGCGCACGACGCCGAGATTCCGAACCACTACGTAACCGGGCAGCGTGAGCGCCGTGGTAACCATCGAGTCCTGCATGGATGTTCTCCTGGTCGCTAATGCTTGGCGAAATCGGGGACCTCGGGCCTGAGGTGAAGGATCAGCGCGGCGCAGATCAGGCCGAAGCCGACGCGGGGCTCGACGAACGCAACCAGCATCGCGGCCGCGAAGCCCGCCAGGACCAACAGCGATCTGCGCCTCGCGAAACGTCGCGTGAGCGGAGACATCTCGGCCTGGTCGGCGCCCGCCAGTACGTAGCGTTCGAAGACGTTGTAGGCGATGTCGATACAGACGAACAATCCCGCGTAAACCACTACGGGCGACGACGCGAGCTCCGTGCGAGCAACCCATGCGGTCGCGAACGGCAGGAGCGACACCAGAAAGAGGTGCGCGAAGTTGATCCAGATCAGTCGCAGCGTCGGCGCACCTACGAACCGCATCAGGTAGTGATGGTTGATCCAGATGATGGCGATGAAGAGGTAGCTCACCGCATAGCTGATCGCCGTGGGCCATAGCGACAGCAGCGCCGAGAACGTAGGGTCCTCCGGTGCTTCGAGCTCCAGCACCATGATGGTCACGATGACCGCGAACACTGCATCCGAGAAGGCCGACAGCCGCTCCGCCGTTAGCTTTTCTTCGTTCATCCCGCGTCGCCCCGCCCCTGACACCTGTCCACTTTCGTGGACACTGCCGCAACGACGCTGCGCAGTCTAGTCTTGCGCGGAGCCGCAACTCTATCGCTGGCCGGGCATCGTGGTAGTGGTACTCGTGCCCGGCGCTACTGCGAGTTCACCTGCTTGTGCGCTTCGTGCGCCCGATTCACGACGCGGCGAGCGAGGTCGAAAGCAGCTTCGCTCAGGGCGGAGCCGGCCGGAAACCGGTCTGCCAGCACTCCCAGTTGTTCGACGATGACACCCCAGTGCGGGCGCGGCGGGAACTTGCGCGGCGGCGTCGGACACCAGTCGTCGATGATTTCCGCGGTCAGGCGCTGCAACCCTTCGGCCTGCGCGCCCTGCAATGCCCGGGCCTGCGCTGCCAGCTGAATAGCGCTCAGCAGTTGCTGCTCCAGCGCGCCTTGCAGCCGCCGGATGCGTATCGCCACCCACCAGGGCACTTCGTGATCGTTGCTCCACTCGCCGAGATTGACCTTCGAAACGATCGATTCGAGATCGGCGACGCGTTCGTTGAGTCCGTACATACGCCTGTCCTCTGGTTTCAGAACACCGTCGATCGGCAGATTTGCCCGATCATGGATGTCCTGTCGGCAGGGGCGCATTTATCGCAACTAGCCGCCGACCGCTTCCCTCTTGAGACTCTGATACAGCCGCTCGGTCTGCGCCGAAGGTGCAACGCCGAGCGAGATCGAGAGCATTCGCTTCAGCCGCTGGTACGCGCTGAGCGCTTCGCTGCGCCGTTCGAGCGTCGTGTAGCAGCGCATCAGTCCCTGATAGAACTGCTCGATGACCGGATCGGCGTCGAGGCCGCGCAGATAGCATGCGATGGCATCGTCCGGTCGCTTGTTGTCTTCCAGTCGCCGGCCGATCTCGGCGACCGCATGAATGAAGCGCCCGCGCAGACGCTCGCGCATCGTGACCGGCCACGGCTCGCCGTCATCCTCCGCAAGGAAGGCGCCGCGGTACAGGCTGAGCACTTCTGTCGTGTCCGCATCCGACCCCGCCAGCAGATCTTCGAACGCCCACACGTCGACCCACACGCGTGCCTTGTCGAGCGACAGCGCGCCGCCTTGCTGGACGATTGCATCGGCATCGCCGATCAGTTTGCGTAGCCGGTGCAGCGCCGCGCCGAGCGAGCGCGTCGCAACGTCGCCTTCCTCGTCCGACCAGAACGCGTCGACGAGCCGCTGCTCGCGCACGTTCGTGCCGCCGAACGCGATGATCGCCTTGAGCAGTGCGATCGTCTTGCGTGGCGCCTTGCGTGAATACTCGAGCGGCCGGCCGTCGCGCAGCACCTCGAACTGACCGAAGGTGTAGACCTGCAACGGCCAGGGCCAGTTCTTCACGTCGCGTGACGGCGGCCGCAGGTGCAACTCGCGGATCACTTGGCGCGCGTACTCCGCATCGATATCCGCAGTCAGCGCTTCTGCGAGCACGCGCGGCAGCAATGTCGGATGCATCCGTAGCGTTCGCTTGCCACGCTCCTCGCGCGCACGCGCCAAGCCCGTGCGCAGCTTCGCGTGGCACGTCGGCCGGTCACCGCGCAGCAACGCGTAGTACGCCTCGGTGAGATCGACCTGGTATTCGAAGTGCTCGTAGCCCGTGCCCTCGAGCATCGGCCGCACCGGCGCCAGCGCCGCCGCAAACTCCTCCGGCCGATTCAGCTCGGCGAACACCATGGCTCGCTGAATCGCCGCCTCGAAGGCGAACCAGTACACGCCGCAATCCCGCGCGCATTGCACCTGGCGGGTCGCGAGGTCGAGTGCCGCCTCCCAGTGACCGCGACGGAACGCGAACCACATCTGCAGACGCGTGCCCATGAACTCGTCGATACGCCGGTGCGGCTGCCACCATTTGGCGACCTCGCGCCGATGCGTCTCGGCGAGCGCGAGGTCGTCGCGCTCCAGCGCAATCAGGGACAGGCCCATGTGGGAATACACCGTGACCGCAGGCAGCGAGATGCCGTGCTTGGCGACGAGATCCAACGCCCGCTCGAACACCTGCTGGCCGGTGACGTGATCGCACTTCTCGAACGAGTGCCGCCCGATGTGGATAAGGCCAAGCGCGTGGATGGGCGGTGGCACTTTGCCGCCGTCGTTGAGCCTGTGCACATGGGTCGCGATGCGCTCCCCTCGCGTCACATCGCCGGAGCTGAAGTAATGCAGCAGCAGCGCACCGCACGCACTGGAGGCGTCTGCGTCGGGAATGTCGGCGCTGAGCAACTCGGTAATCTGCGCGATGACCGTGTCGAGCGGCTCGCGCATCGGCCGCCTGAAACTCAGCGCCAACAGCAACGCCGTGCGTACTTGCAGCTCCGCTGCACGCGTGCGAAAGCGCGGCTTGCGCTCCAGCAGTGCGACGAGGGCGCCGATCCACGGATCCAGCGGCCTGAGGTCCGTGAACTCGTACAGCTGGCTATGAATCAACGCGCCGCACGCCACTGTCTGACCGTCGATATCGCCGTTCGCCTCGAACAGCTGGAA
>DATEML010000024.1:0-23840 GCA_035275585.1 Steroidobacteraceae bacterium
GTCATGCATGACGAAGCCTGCGGACAGCGTGTTGTACGGCCGCTTGTGCGGCTCGATTGCATTCGGGCTCCTGGGATTGAGCGTGAACAGGCCGCCGCGATCGTGCAGCGTGATGCCGTAACCAGGAACGGTCAGACCCGAGCCGAACCCATCGTAGAGGCTGTTGACCCACGCCACCATGTTGCCGAAGCGATCGGCGGTCGAGAGCACGATGGTGTCGCCGTCGCTCTTCGCGTTGCCGCCTGACTTCGTGACGGTGGCTCGATTCGGATCGACCTTGCCGCACAGCGATTCCGCATGCGCTTTGGAAAGCAGCTGGTCGAGCCGCACCGTCGCGAAGTTCGGATCGGCATTGAAAGCGTACAGATCGTTGAACGCCAGCTTCTTGGCTTCGACGAACAGATGCCAGTACTTGGGATTCGCGGGGCCCAGCGTCGCGAGCGTCTGTCCCGGCGCCCACTTCGGCACGCACACTTCGAGGATATTGAGGATCTCCTCCGCGGCCCAGGTCTGCGCCGGCGGCGGCAACGTGAAGACGTCGTAGCCGTGATAGTTGGTCGTCGCCGGCGTGACCCACTCGCCGCGATACGACGCGAGGTCTGCCAGCGTCATCGTGCCGCCGAGCTTCGTCGACTTGTCCACGATCGCCTGCGCGATGTCTCCCTTGTAGAAACCGTCGCGCCCCTGCTGCTGCAGGATTCGAAACGTCTTCGCGAGCCCGGGATTGCGGTGGATCTGCCCGGCGGTCGGCTGCCGACCGTCGATGTACCACGTCGCGATCGAATCGGGATCGACTCGCGTGCAGCACCTGCGCGGGTCGCCCGGATTGTCAGGCAGGCCCTTCGGCAGCTCCCAGTCGTGCGCGATGCGCTCCGAGATCGGAAATCCCTGCTCCGCATAGTCGATCGCCGGCTGCAGCGTTTCCTTGAACGTCAGCGAGCCGAAGCGATGCTGCACTTCGTCCCAGCCCCACGCCGCACCCGGCACCGTCACCGTCAGAATGCCGCCGTCGGGCATGCCCGAGCCCGGACCCCAATTACTCGCGTTCCAGGTGTAGCCGAGCTTCTTCATGCGCGCGACGGTCGCGCCGCTCGGCGCCATGCCACTCGCGTTCAGGGCATACACCTTGTTCTCTTTCGCGATGTAGATGATCGCGAACAGATCGCCGGCAGGACCGACGTTCATCGGCTCGACGACGCTGAGCACAGCGGCGGTCGCCACCGCCGCATCCACAGCGTTGCCGCCCTTCTTCAGGATATCGAGACCCGCCTGCGCAGCGAGCGGCTGACTCGTCGCGACGATGCCGTTGCGAGCCATCACCTCGGAGCGATGCTGAACGAGCCAGCCCTGCGATCGATCGCCCGAAACCGCCGCACAGAACGGCGGCTTCGGGCTCGAATTGCACGATTGCACCGGCGATTGCGCCGACGCGGCGCCGATGAAAAGCACGAACGGCATCCCGAACAAGAACCGACGAACTGACTGTTGCATCGATGTCCTCATGAAAGCGTGACGAGACTCGGTGCGGCACTATACTTGGCCTACCATGAATAAGCGTCATGTAGCGTGGATCGGCGCAGGTGTGCTCGTCGCTGGCGCAGCGGGCTTCGGCGTGTGGCTTGCTACGCGACCGCCAGCCTCTGCGGTTGCCGCCGCGCCGGCAATTGCACCGGAAGAGATCGAGGCCACGCTCGCGGCGTTGAAACCTCCGAAGCGGCAGCGGCCACTGATCGCCGTCATCGGCATCAACGACGCGACGGAGACGACCGACTACGTGATGCCCACCGGCATTCTGCGCCGCGCCGATGTCGCTGACGTGTTGATGGTCGCAACGGGCCCGGGCCGGGTTGCGCTCTATCCTGCCCTGACGGTCGAGCCGGACACGACAGTTGCGCAGTTCGATGCGAGTCATCCCGACGGCGCCGACTACGTCATCGTCCCTGCGATGAATCGCGACGACGATCCAACGGCCCTGCAATTCATCAAGGATCAGTCGGCGCAAGGCGCGCTGATCATCGGCGTCTGCTTCGGGGCGAAGGTCGTCGCGGCAGCCGGACTGCTGGACAACAAGCGCGGCACGGCGCACTGGTTCGCTCTGAAGGAACTCCGCAAGCAGCATCCGACGATGCAATACGTACCGAACCGGCGGTTCGTTGCGGATCGCGGCGTCGTGACGACGACCGGCATCACGGCGTCGATACCCGTGTCGCTGACGCTGATCGAAGCGATCGCCGGCCGGGACAAGGCTGAGGCGGTCGCGCGGGATCTCGGGCTCGATCACTGGGACGCGCGCCACGCCAGCGATGCGTTCAAGTTCACGCGTCCGTTCGCACTGACTGTCATGGGCAACAAGCTCGCCTTCTGGAACCACGAGCAATTGGGCATCGAGCTGGCGCCCGGCATGGACGAAGTGTCGCTCGCGCTGTCTGCGGATGCGTGGTCGAGAACCTATCGCTCGCGCGCGCTCACGTTCGCGGACTCTGCGGGGGTAATCACCACCCGTAGCGGCATCCGCATCGTTCCGGATGAAAGCGCGAAGCCGCAAGCAGCCGTGGTGAGTGCGTTCGGGGACCGCGCGCCGGCGCAGGCGTTGGATGAAACTCTGGCTGGGATCGAGTCGCGCTACGGTGCACGGACGCGCTACGTCGTCGCCATGCAGCTCGAGTATCCGCAGAAGACCGAGTAAGCCGGTCGGCTCATCGACCCACGAACTTCCCGCGTCGTTGCCTGGGCCGCTGCTACTCGATGATGACGGGCTCGGACTCCGACGGGCCGATACGACCGAGCAACGGCAGCTTGATGGAAAGGCTTCGTGGATCGACACCGAATGTCAGGCCCAGGAGATTCAATTCGAGGCCCTCTTCCCAGCCAGCCGCGATACCCGCGACGCCGAACAAGTTCACCTGACCGCCCGTGCCGCTCGGCGTCAGCGCCACCGGTACGATGCCCAGATAGTCCTTGCCGATGGCCGTGGGCGGCAGGTCGACGCGCAGCTCGGGAACTTCGCGCAACACGAATGCCGTGAACGTGTTGGAGTTCGGCCCGGGCCATGCGTGGTAGCTGCTCGCGTACGGGTAGCGAGGCACGGCCGCTTCGATGCGAGTGATGAGCGCATCGACTCCGGGACCGCGCACGTCCCTCAACAGTTCCGGGTACGCGCCGAACCAGCGCGCATCGGGCGCGCGCACGCGCGAAACGACGACAGTGCCGGCGCGTCGCAAGCGATAGCCAATGACCTCGTGAATCGTGAAGTGGTCGGCGTGGCTCGGCTTCACCGCGATCCAGGTGTGCACGCCGAAGTAGCCGCGCCAGCTGACCGTGCGTGCGGCATAGACCTGTACGACCGCTTCGGGCGTGGTTGCAGGATCGGGCGCGATTCCAACCGGCTCGCGGCTCGCCGTGCGCCAGTCCGATCCGCCGAGCTGACCCGACCGGCCGATGTATGTCGTCGAACACGCGGCGTAGAGCGGCAGCAGCAGGATCCAGATAACGCGGCTTTTCTTCATGACTGAGCGGGATCCTAGCGCCCCAGTGCCTCGTTCTCCAACCGCTTCCCGAATCGCTCCTTCGCGGCGGCGGCGTAGCGCTTGCACGCCGATGAATCGATGAGCTGAGCGCGATCGCCGTTGCCCTGCTCGTCGATGAGCGTCGACAGACCGGTGAAGTCGGGATGCGCCGCGATGAGAATGTCGCACGGCGTAGCGCTGATTGCTGCAATGCTGGCCGCCATGTCGCTCCCCGCATTCGGATAGCGCTTGTCACCGGAGTACTTGAAAGAGTCGTCGGAGATGGCGTTGAGACTGTCGCCGTAGACGACGTTCAGACACCGCTGCGACTCGCACGACGTCCAGGTCCACGACGTGCCGCCCGGTGTGTGGCCCGGCGTGTGAATCACGCGGAGTTTCAGCTGGCCGACTTCGACGGACTCGCGCGTGCCGAGCGCCTCGACGTTCTTCGCGCCGGGATACGACTTCAAGACGCCGAACTGTGGATCGCTGCGATCGACCTTGCCGGTTCGCAGGACCTTCGCGGCGATGTCGCGCGCGATGACCCTGGCGCCGCTGCGCTTCTGCAGCTCCGCGATGCCGCCGGCGTGATCGTAGTGCACGTGCGAGTTCAGGATGACCTTGACGTCGCTCATCTTGAAGCCGAGTTGCTCGACGTGCCGCGCGATCAATGGCGCTGATTGCGGCAGGGCTCCGTCGATCAGGATGTGGCCGTCGGGAGAGGTGATCAGGACCGAGCTCAGGCCGCGCACGCCGACGTAGTACGTATTGCCGAAGATCTGGAACGGTGCCTGATCGTGGTTCCAGTCGTCGCAAAGCTCGCAGTCGATGGACGCAGCGACGGCGAGTGAAGGCAGCAGGCAGATGCCAAGCAGCCACGAGCGGTACATAGCAGCTCCTTTTCAGGAGACGGAAGCATAGCCTTGGGGCGCCGCAAAATTATGATCAATTGTGGCCGGCGCGCTGACTGGCTGCTACTCCGCCCGCGGAATGAAGCTGAGGATCACCACGGCCACGCCCGCGACCGCCGCAAACGGCGCCATATACTGAACGACGTTCGTCGCCGTCGCTCCGCCGCCTAGCATCACACCCGCCAGCATCGGGCCGACGATCGAGCCTACGCGACTCATAGCGACGCTCGCACCTGACCCTGTCCCGCGCATCTCCAGCGGGTAGTACGACCCTGCCACTCCATACAGCGCGTAGTTCGCCCCGAGCAGAAAGAATCCAAGCGCGCCGCTCAAAAACAGGATCACTCCCTGATTCGTCGCTGCGCCGAGCGCCATCAACGTTGCAATGACGCCGACGTACGCAACCACCAGCGGACTACGCGTGCCGAACTTGTCGACGAAGCGCGCGAACAAGATCGCACCCGGCACGGCTATGAAATTGAACGTGATCGCCACCTGCGGCGCGACCGATCGATCGAAACCCTTCGCGACCACGAGCGTCGGCAGCCAGTTGAGGATGAGATACAGAATCAGCACCGTCGGCAGGAACGCCGACCACAGCAGCAGCGACGGCTTCGCGCGCCCTTCGCCGAACAGCGCGTGCCACGTCGAATGCCTCTTGCCGACCTTGTGCTCGCCCGGTCGCAAGGTCTCCGACATGAACAACCACAAGGCGGGCACGAGCAGCACCGGCAATATGCCGCCGACGACGAACAACGCACGCCAGTCCATATCCGGCGGCAACACCTGCGTGACCACCGCAGAGAAACCGCCACCGATCGGCATGCCGCAGAACATGATCGCCGCGGTCTGAGCGCGCTTGCCCGGCGGACTGAGCTCCGTGGCCATCGCCATCATGTTCGGCAGCGCGCCGCCGAAGCCTACGCCGGCCAGGAATCGCAGCACGAACAGCATCGTGAAGCTGTTGGCGAGCGCGACGCCGAGCGTGAATGCACCGAACGTCGCGACTGCGCCGATGAACACTGGCTTGCGGCCGACACGATCGGCGAGCCAGCCGCCGAACGCCGCGCCGAGCACGAGGCCGATGTTGCTGATCGAGAACACCAGCCCCATCTGCCCCGGACTCAGGCCGAACTCCGGTATGAGCCGCGGCGCGGCGACGCCCATTGCCTGGATATCGAAGCCTTCGAGCACCGCGCACAGGAGACACAGCGCCACGGTCACGTTGACGTTGGGCGCCGCGGCTCCCGCCAAGGGTTCGCGCACCTCAGAACTCATATTGGAAGTTTGCAAACCACTCCCGCGGCCGCGCATAGGCGATTTCCGCATAACCGCTGCCGGTCGTGAGCGACGAGTTGCCGGCGATGGGGTACAGCTCGTCGGTGGCGTTGTTCACGCCCACCGTGACGCGCCACGGCCCGCCGCCGTCGCTGCTGAGCTGCACTTGCGCGTTCACCGTCGTCACGTCGTCCAGCTGAGCGATTTCGCGCGTGTTCGCCGCGTCGAAGAACGTCTGCGCCTGATACGACGCATCGACGCGCGGCTGAATCGCGAGACTGCCGACGTGCGCGGTGTACGCGAGGCCGACGTGACCTTGCCACTCCGGCGCAAACGGCAGCTTGTTCCCCTCCAGCAACCCCGGCGGCAGCACCGCGAGCGGAATGTTGTCGAGACTGTCGATCGTCGCATCGAGATAACCCAGGCTCGCTTCGATCCTCCAGAGCTGCGTCGGCGCCCAGGTCAGCTCCGCTTCTGCACCGTCGATGCTCGCCTTGCCCGCGTTGGTCAGGAACGGCGCGACACCGGCCGGCGCCGGACCGCGATACGTCACCTGCATGTCCGTGTAGTCGGACGTGAACGCTGCGAGGTTCAGACGCACCGTGCCGCCGAGATCGAACTTGGCGCCGATCTCGATCGTCTCCGCCTCCTCCTGATCGAACTCCTGCAGCGCGGCTTGCTGTTCCGGGGTCAGCACGGCATTGAAGTGGCTGTTCCAGCCGCCGCCCTTGAAGCCTTCCGCGTAGCTTACGTACGTCATCACATCCTCGGTCCAGCGATACGCGATCGACGCCGACGGCGTGAACGAGTTGAACGTGTCCCGATACCACTGCACGGGCACCTGCTTCACGGCCGGGTTCGAGTAGTCGAACTGATCGGGGAACGAGCCTTTGTCGTCCTCCGTGTAGCGGCCGCCGGCCGTGATCGCGAGCTTGTCGGTCACGTTGTACGTCCATTGCGTGAAGACGGCCCAGCTGTCGTTGTCGACCTTGTTGTTGTCGCTGTCTCGCTGGACACCCGGAGGCGGCGGATTGAGCTCGATGGTCGCGATATCGTCGGACGTCTGCTCGAAGTAGTAGAGACCGAATACGCCGGTCAGCGCTTGCGTTTGATAGGTGAGCTGCAGCTCCTGGCTGAACTGGTCGCCTTGCACGTCATAGAACGTGTGCAGAATCGTCAGCGGCGTGTTGTCCGCGTCGCGCGCGCCGGTCCAGCGGATGTCCCGATAGGCGCTGATCGATTTGAGCTGCAGCGCATCGGTCAGATCGAACGCGACGTTGAGCGATGCACCCCAGTTTTCCAGCGTGCTCTCGAGCGGCAACGTGCCGTTGTTGCGGAACGGGCCGCGCGCCTGCAGGTCGTTGGCGCAGCGATCATCCTGGATCATGGGCACCGCCGGCTGATCCGGCAGCCCCGGAGGCGGTACCGCGCCGTCAGTCAGACCCGGGCATCCGGCATCCAGACTGGCGACGCGCGGGAAGGTTGCCGTCTCGGTGATCGCGGCGAACACGAGCGGGCTGCCGTTCTCATCGGACTTCGTATAGTCGCCGGCGAACACCACGCGCGTCCGGTCGCTCGGCGTCCAGACCCACTTCGTCATGCCGGTGAACGTGTCGCTGTCGCCGAGATCCGTGCCGTCCGTGCGCTCGACGTAGCCGTCCTGCTTGCGGATGCCGAACGAGAAGCGCGTTTTCAGCGTGTTCGAGATCGGCGCGTCCAGCGCGATGAAGCCGTCCATCAGGCTGTCGGTTCCGGTACCGATGCGTACTTTGCCACCGAATTCGTCGCCGGGATCCGTGGTCGTCATGAGGATCGCACCGCCGATCGTGTTGCGGCCGAACAGTGTGCCCTGCGGCCCGCGCAGGACCTGCACATTCGCGATGTCGCGCAACGCCATCGTGCCGCCGACCGCATTGCCGATGTAGACGTCGTCGATGTACAGGCCCACGCCGGGATCGACCGTCGACGTCGGATCCGTCTGGCCGATGCCGCGGATGAAGATCTGCGACGAGGAATTGTTGCCCGCGAGCGGCGCGTTGTTCGCGAACTGCAGGTTCGGCACCACCTGGTCGAGCATGTCGGTGGCGAAGATCTGCCGGTCTTCGAGTGCACTGCCGCTGAACGCAGTAATTGCTATCGGCGTCTCCTGGAGGTTTTCCTCCACCTTGCGCGCCGTGACTATGACCTCTTCGAGCCCCTGTGCAGCCTGCTGCTGCGCATGCGCCGTGGTTGCGAGCCCCACACCCCACAACGCGGCGGACGTGTAGCGCCACGTCCTCGCCCTGGTCTGACTGTTCATGTGATCCCCCTGTCGTCGCCAGATTCGAACTGATGAAACCTACCCCCACACCTCCCGCGCGGTTTCCACGACCAGCCGCAGCTTCGCGATCTGCTCTTCTTTGCTCAGCGCGTTCCCCTCCTCCGTCGAGGAGAAGCCGCACTGCGGGCTGAGGCACAGCTGCTCGAGAGGCACGTAGCGCGCCGCCTCGCCGATGCGGCGCTTGAGGTCGTCCTTGCTCTCGAGCGCTCCGCGTTTCGTCGTCACCAGGCCGAGCACGACGTACTTGCCCTTCGGCACGAAGCGCAACGGCTCGAAGCCGCCGGAGCGCGCGTCGTCGTACTCGAGAAAGAACCCGTCCACGTTCAGCTCGTTGAACAGCGCCTCGGCCACGTGGTCGTAGCCGCCGGATGCGGCCCAGGCGGAGCGGAAATTGCCGCGGCACATGTGCGTGCACACGCGCATGCCCGGCGGCCGCGCGTCGAGCGCCGCATTGATGTTGCGGATGTAGATGCGATGCTGTGCGTCGGCGTCGCCGCCGATACTCTTCACGTACTCGCGCTGCTTGGGATCGTTGAGATACGCGAGGCTCGTGTCGTCGAGTTGCAGGTAGCGGCAGCCGCGCTTGCCGAGCTCGACGATCTCCTGGGCATACACGGCGCTCAGGTCGCGCCAGAACTCTTCCATGCGCGGATACACGCCCATGTCGATCGCCGCACGGCCGCCGCGGTAGTGGATCATGCTCGGCGAGGGAATCGTCAGCTTCGGCGTGCCGTGGCCGACGACGGACTTCAGGAACTCGAAGTGGTCGCCGAAGATGCAGCCATTCAGCCCGAGCTTGCCCGTCACGCGCAGACCGGACGGCGTGAAATCCACGTCGCCCTGGTCGCTGTGGAAGTGCACGGTGATGTTCTGCTCGACCTTCTCGACGCCGCCGACCTGGTACATGAAGTCCATGTGCCATGACGAGCGGCGGAACTCGCCGTCGGTGATCCCCTGCAGCCCGACGTCTTCCTGCATTTTCACGACGGCGCGGATCGAGTCGTCCTCCAGCGCCTTCAGCTGCGCAGCGCTCACACGTC
Source organism: Steroidobacteraceae bacterium (assembly GCA_035275585.1). GTDB lineage: Bacteria > Pseudomonadota > Gammaproteobacteria > Steroidobacterales > Steroidobacteraceae > Steroidobacter. Next base: position 9,056 of record DATEML010000024.1, read on the forward strand.
CTTTCCTGTGCTCTTCGCGCGCATGCAGCAGCTCCTTCGGACGCAGCAAGCTGCCGACGTGATCGGCGCGGAATGGCGGTTGCGTGAGGCGCGCGTTCATTCCTGGTCCCGGAGTTGCTTCTCCAGTTCGTGCAGCGTCCGATAGCACGGCAGCACTTGCGCGACGCTCGCGTTCGGCTCGCGCCGCTCGCGGATCGCGGCGAAGAACTCGCGGTCCTGCAGCTCTATGCCGTTCATGGACACGTCGACCTTCGATACGTCGATGGCCTGGTCCTTGCCGTCGACGAGGTCGTCGTAGCGTGCGAGGTACGTGCCGTTGTCGCAGATGTAGCGGAAGAACGTACCGAGCGGCCCGTCGTTGTTGAACGAGAGCGACAGCGTGCAAATCGCACCCGACGCGGTCTTGAGCTGGATCGACATGTCCATTGCGATCTTGAGATCCGGATGCCGGGGGCCTGCGATCGCATTCGCGCGCACGATCTCGCTGCCTGTCTGATAGCGGAACAGGTCGACGGTATGCGCGGCGTGATGCCACAAGAGGTGATCGGTCCACGAGCGCGGCTGCCCGAGCGCGTTGATGTTGGTGCGCCTGAAGAAGAACGTCTGCACATCCATCTGCTGGACCTTCAGCTCGCCGCCGGCGATCCGTTTGTGAATCCACTGGTGCGCCGGGTTGAAGCGGCGCGTATGGCCGACCATGCAGACGACACCGGTCAGCTTCTGCAGCTGGTCGATGGATTCGGCGTCCTTCCAGCTGTCGGCGAGCGGAATCTCTACCTGCACATGCTTGCCGGCCTTCATGCACTGGATCGCCTGATGCGCGTGCAGCTGCGTCGGCGTACACAAGATCACGGAGTTCACGCCTGGCTGCGACAGCGCATCGCTCAGCTGCGTCGTCGCATGCGCGATGCCGTACTTGTTCGCGACTGCCTGCGTAGGCGCAATCTGCCGGCCGACGACCGCCACGACTTCGACGCCGTCGATCTTCTTCAGCGCGTCGAGATGCTTCTGCCCGAACGCACCGACGCCTGCGACCACGACCTTCATGGCGCGTTCTCCAGAATCATGTGACCCACGGCGGTATTCGACGCGGGCACGTGGTAGAAACGATGCAGCTCACGCACCTGCGCGTCGAGCGCGCCGCGCATGATCAGCCACATGACCAGCTCGATCCCTTCGGAGCCCGCTTCGCGGATGTACTGCACGTGCGGGATCTTCGTGAGCGACTCGGGATCGCTCACGAGCTTGTCCAGAAACCGCGTATCGAACTCCTTGTTGATGAGCCCGGCGCGCGGGCCTTGCAACTGGTGGCTCATGCCGCCCGTGCCCCAGATCTGCACCTCGAGGTTCGCGTCGAACGAGTCGACGGCGCGGCGGATGGCGCGACCGAGCTGATAACAGCGATTGCCGGACGGCGGCGGGTACTGCACGACGTTGACCGCGAACGGAATCACCTTGCACGGCCACGCCTGCGGCTGCCCGAACATCAGCGACAGCGGCACGGTGAGACCGTGATCGACATCCATGCGGTTGACGATCGTCAGGTCGAAGTCCGACTGGATCACGCATTGGCTGATGTGGCTCGCAAGCTCCGGATGTCCTTTGACCATCGGCACCGGACGCGGACCCCAGCCCTCGTCCGCCGGCTTGAACTCGTCCGCGCAGCCGATCGCGAACGTCGGAATCATGTCGGGACCGAACGCCGTCGCGTGATCGTTGTAGATGAGGAAGACGACGTCGGGCGTGTTCTGCGCCATCCAGCGGCGCGAGAACTCGAAGCCGTTGAACAGCTGCGCCCAGTAGGGCTCGGCGGTCTTGCCGAGGTCCATGGCCGCACCGATCGCCGGTACGTGCGAGCACGCGACGCCTGCGGTGATGGTGGCCATTATTTGCGCTCCGGCGCTTGGCACGCGCCGTCCTCGCTCGGTGAGCGACCGCCGTTCAGCATCATCTTCGCGTACGCTTCCTGGCTCATGCCGGTCATGAGCGCCGCGGCGTGCTGGAAGCTCTTGCCGTCGGTCGCGAAGATCTTCGCGATAAAGTAAATGTTGCCGCCGAGCTCGATCATCCGGTTGTAGTCGCGCGCGAGCACTGCCTGCTTCTGCTCTTCGGTCATCTGCCACTCGTCGAGATAGGCACGCTCGTTCGCCTTGAAACGCGTGCGGTTGTCCGCCTTCATCAGCGACATGCAGAAGCTGTTCAGGTGATACCCCTTGCGCGCGAGGTCGGCGTCGAACACCGTCGTGCCGGGAATGTTCAGATAGGGCTTTTCGAGCGACACAGTTAGCGTTTCCAGTAGAGGCGATGCGGGTTGTCGACCAGCAGCTTGCGGCGCAGCAGCTGCGTCGGGGCGAAGCGCGGCAGCAGATCGACGAGCTGGCCGTCGTCCGGCATGTGCGTCTTCAGATTCGGATGCGGCCAATCCGTGCCCCACAGCACGCGGTCGGGGAACGTCTCGACGATGCGCCGCGCGAACGGCACGAAGTCCTCGTACCCGGGCGGACCGCTGCGCGACAGCCGCTCGGCGCCGCTGACCTTCGACCAGATGTGCTCGTGCTGCCGCATCAGTCTCACGAACAGCTCGAAGCCCGGCGCCGTCAGCGGCTGAGTCACGTCCGGCCGGCCCATGTGATCGACGACCACGACCGTCGGCAGCGACGCGACGAACTCGTACAACTCCGGCAGGTCCTGCGCTTCGAAGTAGATGACGATGTGCCAGCCGAGCGGCTGGATGCGCTCGGCGATCTCAACCAGCACTTCGCGCGGCGTGACGTCCACCAGGCGCTTGACGAAGTTGAAGCGCACCCCACGCACGCCCGCAGCATCGAGCTCATGCAACTGCTCGTCGCTGAAATCTCGCGTGACGGTGGCGACGCCGCGGGCGCGGTTGTTCGAAGCGCGCAGCGCATCGACCATCGCGCGGTTATCTGCGCCATGACACGTCGCCTGCACGATGACGTTGCGCTCGAAGCCGAGATAATCGCGCAGCTCCCACAGCTTCTCCCTCGGCGCGTCGCACGGCGTGTACTTGCGCTCCGCCGCGTACGGGAACTCGTCACCGGGGCCGAACACGTGGCAGTGCGCATCAACGGCGCCGGGCGGCGGCAAGTACTCCGGCTTCTTCGGAGACGGGTGATAGACGAGCCAGTCGCGGTCCATCTGAAAGCGGCTCATAGGTTCCTCGCTTTCAGCAGCGTATCGAGGCGTGGATACACGCGCCGCGCGTTCAGCTCGTAGATGCGCCGCTTGTCCTCTGCCGGGATGCGCAGCGCGTCGATGTAGCGCTTCGTATCGTCGAAGTAGTGGCCGGTTTCCGGATCGATGCCGCGCACGGCGCCGACCATCTCCGAGCCGAACAGGATGTTGCCGACGTCGACCACATCCACGAGCAGATCGATGCCCGGCTGGTGATACACGCACGTGTCGAAGAATACGTTCTTCATGACGTGCTGGGCGAGCGGCGGCCGCTTCAGCATGTCCGCGAGCCCGCGATAGCGGCCCCAGTGATAGGGCACAGCGCCGCCGCCGTGCGGGATGACGAAGCGCAGCGTCGGAAAGTCCTTGAACAGATCGCCCTCGATGAACTGCATGAACGCCGTGGTGTCGGCGTTGATGTAGTGCGCACCGGTCGCGTGGAAATTCGGGTTGCACGACGCGGAGACGTGGATCATCGCCGGCACGTCGAGCGCGACCATCTGCTCGTAGAACGGATACCAGTGCCGGTCGGTGAGCGGCGGCGCTTGCCAGTGACCCCCGGACGGATCCGGATTGAGATTGCAGCCGACGAAGCCGAGCTCGGTCACGCAGCGCTTCAGCTCCGCGACGGAATTCGCGATCGGCACGCCCGGCGATTGCGGCAACTGGCACACACCGACGAAGTTCTCGGGATACAGGTCGACGACGCGCTTGATGAGATCGTTGCAGGCACGGGTCCAGGCGGCGGACGTCGCCTCGTCGCCGACGTGATGCGCCATCGCCGACGCCCGCGGCGAGAAGATCGTGATGTCCGCGCCGCGCTCGCGCTGCAGCTTCAGCTGGTTCTTCTCGATCGTCTCGCGAATCTCGTCGTCGCTGATGCGTGCCGGCGACGGCACCGGCAAGCTCGCGTCCTTCAGCCGCGCGAGCTGCTGGTCGCGGAACTGCTGATGCGCGTCCGGCGCGGTCGTGTAGTGGCCGTGGCAGTCGATGATCAGCATCAGATGCTTCCCCGGCTGCGGCCTTCCGTCATCCAGTCGAGCATGTCGTTCAGATCCTCGTGCGCCGCGGCCGCGCGATGCGCCGCGGCCCAGTCCTGCCACACTGCACAGGCGCTGCTCATACGCGGCTCGAAACCTGCCTCGACGATCGTGCGCGCGACTTCGCGCATTTCCTCGGCACGGCGCCGGCCGTGAATGAGCGAGCGGGAAATCATGTAGCGCGCCTGCGCATGCCAATCGTCCTTCGCGAGCAGACTGCCCAACGATTCGAGCACCGCATCCTCGACGCCGTAGCGCCGCGCCGCGAGCAGCGACTCGCCCAGCAACGCTTCCATTCCCTTGACGATCACGCTGCGGCACATCTTCGCGGCGGACGCACTGCCGACGCGGTCGGAGAACACGCTCGCGCCGCTGAAACCGAGCTGACGGGCAATCGGCAGGAATTCCGCGGCGTGCGGACCGCCGAACAGCATCGGCGATGCAGCGCGCTGCGGATTGATCGGAGACATGATCGCCGCCTCGACGTAGCGACCGCCGGCTGCCTCGACGATCTGGCTCGCCTCGACCTTCACGGCCGGCGACACGGAATTCACGTCGAGCAGGTACGCGTTGCGCTTCAGATGCGGCGCGACCGAGCGCGCCGCCACGACATCCTGGGCGGCGGTGACGGCGCTGATCACGAGATCGGCGGTCGCGATCGCATCCGCGACGTTCGCGCCCGCCCGCAGCCCCTTCGCAGCAATCGCGCGGCTCGGCGCGCTGGCCGGTACCGGGAACAGGATGTCCCACGCCATGAGATCCGTCACGCCGCGCGCACCGAGATCCACGGCCAGCGCCTGCCCGACTTCGCCAAACCCCAGCAGACAGACCCGCAGACTCATCCGCGCCTCCACACGTGACCCGGCACGAACACTTCGCCACGCATCAGCTTGCGCGCCGTGCGCAGCAATGCCGCTTTCTTGACCTCGAGGCGGTTGTCCTTCACCGCAACCTCCATGTCGACCGTGAAGAATCCGGTCGGATGCTCCACCTCGAGCCGCTGCGCGCCGCCCTTGCGGCTCACTCTCGCGACGGCCGAGGCCACGGAGCCTGGAATGACGCACGCAGTCGCGACGCTGACCGCGCCGAGCACACCGATCGCTTCGTGCACGCGATGCGGTATGAACGTGCGGGTCGAGACCGTGCCGCCGTGCCGCGGGATCGATACCAGGCACATCTTCGGTACGGTCTTCTGCGCGACGTAGCCGAGATTCATGCGTGGCCCGAGTTGCAGACGGACCTTCTCGACGCGCATCTTCAACGCCGTGTTCGCTTCGAGTTGCTGCGGCGTTTCGTCGCCCGCGACGCCGAGATCGTCCGCCTTCATCACGACGACTGGCATGCCGTTGTCGATGCAGGTCACTTCGATGCCGTCGGCGCGGTCGACGACCTTGCCGGTCGGCAGCAACGAGCCGCAGCTCGAACCGGCGACGTCCAGGAACTCCAGCGGAATCGCGGCGGCCGTGCCGGGGACGCCGTCGATGCGTGCGTCGCCTTCGTATTCGACCTTGCCGTTCGGCGTCGCAACGTAGGCCACGGCAATGCTGCCGGTATTCACCATGTGGATGCGCACTGGCGTCGTGCCGCCTGCCGGTGCCACCAGCCCGTTCTCGATCGCCCACGGCCCGACGCCGGCGAGGATATTGCCGCAGTTCTGGCTGTCGCTGACTTCGGTCTTGTCGACGGCCACCTGCAGGAACAGGTAGTCGACGTCCGCGTCGGCGCGCGTCGCGCGTGAGATCACAGCAACTTTGCTGGTCAGCGGATGCGCGCCGCCCACGCCATCGATTTGTCGCAGGTCGGGCGACCCCATCGCAGCGAGCAGCACGCGATCGCGCAGCTGGCGCTGCGCCGGCAGGTCCTGCGCATGGAAGTACAGTCCCTTCGAGGTCCCGCCCCGCATCAACGTGCAAGGGATCGCAGTGAGCATTGCAGTTCAGTCGTTGCCGGCGTCGCGATACTTCAAGCCTTTTGCCGCGAGGCGCTCGCGCATGTCGTAGATGTCGAGCCCGAGCTCACCTGCCTTGAGCCGCGCACGCACGGCCGCTTCCTTCTTCTCGCGCTGTATCGACCCGTCGAGCACGGCCTGCGCCTGCTCGCGAGCGACGACGCAAACGCCGTCGTCGTCCGCGACGATCAGATCGCCGGGATTCACGAGCATCCCCGCGCAGACGATCGGCACATTTACGCTGCCGAGCGTCTCCTTCACCGTTCCCTGCGCGGAGACATATCTCGACCACACGGGAAACCGCATTGCGGTCAGGTCGCGCACGTCGCGCACGCCGGCTTCGATAATCAGCCCCTGTACGCCGTGCGCCTGCAGCGAGGTCGCCAGCAGCTCGCCGAAATAGCCGGTGTCGCACGCGGAGGTAGGCGCGACGACGAGGATGTCGCCCTCCGCACACTGCTCGATGGCGACGTGGATCATCCAGTTGTCGCCGGGGGGCGCGCTGACGGTGATCGCCGCGCCTGCGATACGCGCGCCGGGAAAGATCGGGCGCATGTATGGCGCCAGCAGGCCGGTCCGGCCCTGCGCCTCGTGAACGGTCGCGACACCGACTTCGGCAAATGCAGTCGCGAGACGACGCTCGACCCGCTGCACGTTACGCACGACTACGGACATTCGCCGCTCCCCCGACAGCTGCTGGCGCCAGCATTGTGGGCTTCCCGGCACCGCGCAGCTAATTAGAAATGCGTCCAGGGGTATAAGGAACGGCTATAGAGGGAGTAGGATCGGCCGTCATGACGTCGGTCAATCTCAGGCATCTGCATACGTTCGGCGAGGTTGCGCGGCTCGGCAGCGTCAGTGCCGCTGCGCGGGCCGTGCATATCTCGCAGCCCGCCGTAACGCAGGCCGTTGCCGGCGTGGAGCGCTACTTTGGCGCCGCCCTCCTCACCCGCAGCAACACGGGCGTCGCGCTGACGCCGGCAGGCGAACTGTGCGCGCGCCGCATCGAGCGCGCCATAAGCCATCTGCGCAATCTCCACCCCGATGCGACCCGGCTGCTGCGCTCGACGCACCTGCATGCGCTCGCCGCGGTCGTCGAGCATCGCAACTTCAGTCTCGCGGCGCGCGTGCAGCACGTGTCACAACCGAGCGTGCACCGCGCGGCGCGCGAACTGGAGCGTCTCATCGGCGTGCCGCTGTTCGAAAAGACGAGCTTCGGCATCACGCCAACGCGCGAGGCGGAGAAGCTGGCGCGGCGCGCGCGCCTCGCCTTCGCGGAAATTGCGCAGGCGCGCGCCGAAGTTCATGCATTGAGCGGCGGCGAGTCCGGACGCACGGTGATCGGCGCCATGCCGCTTGCTCGCAGCTTCCTGGTGCCGACGGCGTTGCTCGAGTTCACCCAACAGTACCCCGAGCATCACGTCGCAATCGTCGAGGGCACCTACGAGCACCTGCTGGCGGCGTTGCGATCCGGCGATGCTGACTTCCTGATCGGCGCGCTGCGCAATCCGGCGCCGGTCGCCGACGTCGTGCAGGAGCATCTGTTCGACGATCCGCTCGCGATCATCGTGCGCGCCAAGCATCCGCTGCTCGAGCGCAAGCGCGTCACGGTGTCGGCGCTGAGCAAGTATCCGTGGATCGTGCCGCGCGCCGACACACCGTTGCGTGCGCACTTCAACAGGATGTTCACGTCGGTCGGACTGCCGGTGCCGACACGCGCGATCGAATGCAATTCGCTGATCGCGGCGCGCGCGCTGCTATTGGAAAGCGATCGCATCATGCTGCTGTCGGCGCACCAGATTCACTACGAGCTCGCGGCCGGCCTGCTCGTCGCGCTTCCGCATCCGGCGGGCGACGTCGAGCGACCGATCGGTCTGACGATGCGTCACGACTGGCATCCGACGGACTCGCAGCAAACGCTGCTCGACATCGTGCGCAGTTGCTCGGCGAAAGCGGCGGCGCTGCACGCGCAACACGCGCGCTGATCACAGTCTCATGACGAGATGATGACGAGGACGCGCGGTCGGAAAACCAACTTCACTGTGCCACGGCAGCGCAATTGTTCTTGACTTGCGCATCCGAGACGTTCCGTGAATGTGACAACTTCTGGTCCTCGCCGAAAGCTTTGCGGTGCAAGCTGCTGACGCGCTTGGCGAAGCCGCGTGTATGCAACCGGTGGACAAGCTGCTCGGGCATGGAATATTGGGAAAGCCCCGACCGACGTGGCTAGGATGCCGCCTAAGGGGTTCGGACAAAAACTGTCATCAAGCAGTTCGACTCAGACTGAGCGACGAGGAGAAGCAATGGCCGTTTTGCGCAACAGCGCCGGCGACCCTGCCCGCCACCAGCAGGTCATCGAAACACTCGCCAAGGAGAACAGCGCGTCGGTCGATCACGTGCGCGAGCTGTTCGAAAGCGAGCACAAGCGGCTCGACTCCGAAGCGCGCGTCAAGACGTTCGTCTCCGTCATCGCGACCCGCCTCGTCCGCCGCGTCCTCATCGCGGAACGCGCCAGCTCCTAGGCCGGCTTCAGCGAATCCGGCGCCGCCGGATTGTTGCGCGCGTTGCTGTTCGGTCCGACTGACCACAGCACCTTGTCCCGCCGCACCTGGTCGGCGAAGAACTCGACGCCGCCGTTCGCCAGCAGCCATTCCAGCCGGAACGTGCCCCAGTTGACGCGCTCGGTGTCCGTCGTCTTCCGATCGCGATTCGTCCACCATTCGCGCGCGGCTGCCAGATCGGTCTGTCCTTCCGGCCGGTCGCGCATGCGCCGCAGCCAGCCGAACACCGCGCGATGTCGCGAGCGATCGAGCGGCAGATCGAGCGCCGCGCCCGAGCCGGCCTGCGGATAGAGCGCGAAGTCCGCTGCGCTGATCTCGCCGCACAAGTACTCGCGGTCGGCGAGCTGCGCTTCGATGCGGTCGTATATCGGCAGCAGATCGCGGCGCGCAGCGCCGAGCAGGCCCTCCGGCATCGGCGGCAAGTCCGCGAACTTCCAGTTGCCGATCACCGTCATGATCGGATCGACCTGCGTATCCGCGAAGCGCTCCCATTCGCGCACCGCGGCGTACTCGCGCGCGTCGGCCGGATAGAGCGGCCGCTCCGGGAATACTCGATCGAGGTAAGCGAGGATGTCCGGCGAATTGCAGACGACGGTGTCGCCGTCGATCAGCACCGGCACCTCGGCGCGCGGATTGAAGGCGGGAACCTCGGTCACGTGATCGGCCGTGACGATCTCGAAGTCCACTCCCTTGTACTGCATCGCCATGCGCACTTTGCGGCAGTACGGACTGAGCGCGGTGTAGGCCAGTTTCATTTCGCACCTAGTCCAGCTTCATCACTATGGAGTCGGTGAGATATTTGTCATTGAAGCGCGCCATGTCGCCGACCTTCTTGCCCGGCACGAGGAACAGCCGGGCCGACAGCGGCTTGCGCAGGCGCGAGGAGAGCGCCGCGACGTCGCGCAGGATCGCCGCCATCGCGTGTACCGACGTGTCGCCCGGAAGCGGCACGACGTCGAGTCCCGTGCCGCACACGCTCGAATACAGCAGCAGGTCGCGGACCGAGAAGCGCCCCTCGCCGGCGCGCTGCGCGAGCAGCGGATCTTCGAGCACGGGCAGCATCAAGCCGGAGTATCCGCAAGTCGTCACACTGAGTGTCTTCAGCGCTGCAGTGATGGACGCGCACGCTTCGAGCGTTCCGGCGCTGCCGAACGGCGCGTGCGTCAGCGCTTCGATCGCTGCAGCGATGCTGCGATCCTTGCCGGGCGCGGGCGAACTATCGATGCCTGCGTACGCACGGCCATGCTCCTTCGCGATGTCGCGCGCGAGGCGTTCGATTGGTGCCAGCACTTTGTCCAGATGCTGCTTCAGCTGCGCGGTCGCATCGTCGCCCTGCTTCGTGCTCTTGAACGCTTGCTCGACTGCGGACGCCGACTCCACGCCGATCGCGATCGACTCCGGTCCGCGATGCCAGCCGACCGGGAAGAACGGCGTGCCGGCGGGAATGTTCGCAGCTGCGGCAAACCTGAAGTTGCCGATGCCGCCGGGGAGCGTGCGTGCGAGCGCGGCGGTTATCTGCGCAGCGACCATCGCCGCTGCGGAGTGCACCGCGCGTTCCGGCGAAGCGATCACTACGGAAAACAGGACCTCGCGCGTCGTGCCGATCAACTCGTTCGCCCATTCTGCGAGGCTATCGTCCGCGCGGTCCTCCGTCAGCACGGGACCGAGGCCGAGGATTACGCCATGCTCGGCGACGATCTTGTCCAGCTCCTGCACGCGCGCGAGCAGCTGTTGACGATCGCGCGGTGACGCTCCCGCGAGCCACGGATTGGTAGCAATGCGCAGCGTCTGCACCTCGTAGCCGGCATTCACGAAACTGCGCTTCGCCGCGGCGAGAAAATCCAGCGCGCTTTCGAGCCGCTGCGACTCGCCGCGCGGCGAAAGCTCTATTCCCGTAGTAATCGTGCGCACCCGCAGCGGCTTGGCGGCGGACGGGTCGTTCGAGGCGGCGAGCAGGTCGGTCATGGAAAGTGGCAACCCCAGGGTTCCTAGGAGAGTTAGGATTTGACGGCGCGAGGCCATGGCGCAGCATTCTACTCGTACGACGATAACCCTCAGGAGATTGCGATGAACGCGACCCCGAACGCAGCCGCGGCCGGCACGATCACGATCGGCGGCGACCTGAAAGTAAACCGCCTCGGCTACGGTGCGATGCGGCTGACAGGCGCGGGCATCTGGGGCGAGCCGAAGGACCGTCAGGGCGCGCGCCGCGTGCTGCAGCGGGCGCTGGAGCTCGGCATCAACTTCATCGATACGGCGGACTCCTACGGCCCCGAAGTGAACGAGCGCCTCATCGCGGAGACGCTGCATCCGTATCCGCGCGGATTGGTGATCGCAACCAAGGGCGGCCTCACCCGGCCGGGTCGCGATCAGTGGGAGCGCAACGGCCGCCCGGCGCATCTGCGCCAGGCGTGCGAAGCGAGCCTCGGGCGGCTGCGGGTCGAGTGCATCGATCTCTATCAGTTCCACTCGCCGGATCCACGTGTGCGCGTCGAGGACTCGGTCGGCGAGCTCGCGAAGCTGCAGCAGGAAGGCAAGATCCGGCACATCGGCGTCTCGAACTTCAGCGTGGCGGAGCTGGAGCGCGTCGCCGGCATAGCGAAGATCGTCTCGGTGCAGAATCGCTATAACGTGAGCGATCGGCGCTCGGACGACGTCATCGCCTACTGCGAGAATCGCAACATGGCCTTCATCCCGTGGTATCCGCTGGCAGCGGGCGAGCATGCCGGACGTGACTCCGGCTCACGCGAGCTGGACCGCCTCGCGAAGCAGCACTCCCTGACACCCGCCCAGGCGGCGCTGGCCTGGCTGCTGGCGCGCTCACCGGCGATGCTGCCGATTCCCGGCACCTCGTCGGTCGCGCACCTCGAGGAAAACGTGGCGGCGGCAGGAGTTTCGCTCGCTTGAGGATCAATCCCTGTCGGAACCGCACCCCCTGGCTCGTCCTTGGGGGTGGAGGCCACCTCGCATGCTCTATTCGATCCTGATCTACGTTCCGGAAGACCTGGTCGACGCGATGTCCAGCGAAGACATGGACGCGCATATCGCCAAGCACTTGCGCGTACACGACCAGCTCGGCGCCCAGGGCCGGCTCGGCCCGGTCGTGCGCCTGATGCCGACCACGACCGCCGTGCAGCTGCGCACATCCAACACGCCGCACGTGATCGACGGGCCGTTCGCAGAGACGAAGGAGCAGCTGCTCGGGTTCTATATCGTGGACTGCAAGTCGCTCGAAGAAGCGATCGACGTCGCACGCTCGCTGCCGAGCGTGCGCACGATCTTCGAAATCCGGCCGGTGAAACTGTTCTTCCCGGGCGGCGAGGTCAGCCCGATCCTCCCGACTCCCCTACCGGTCTCGGCTGCCTGAACAGCTTGCGCAGGAACACCGTCTCGACCTCGCGCCGCAGGTCGTTATTCGGCTTCTTGAGGAAGCCGTGGCCCTCGTCGGCGAACACGACGTACCAGGTCTCGACGCCGTTTGCGCGGATGCCGGCGACCACCTGGTCCGACTCCGACTTCGGCACGCGCGGATCGTTCGCACCCTGCATCACGAGCATCGGCTTGGTGATCTTGGCGACGTTCGCGAGCGGCGCAATGCGCTTGAACACCGCCTGCATTTTCGGATCGCGCTCGTCGCCGTACTCCGCGCGGCGATTGTCGCGGCGATATGCTTCCGTGTTCTTGAGGAACGAAGCGAAGTCGCTGATGCCGTAGCGCTCGACGCTGCCGACCAGGCGATCGGCGTAGTGCGTGCTCACGGCGAGCGACATGTAACCGCCGTACGACTGGCCGTAGACCGCAACGCGATTCTTGTCGAGGTTCGGCTGCGTCGCGATCCAGTCGAGCAGCGCGCCGATGTCCTTGACGCTGTCCTCGCGCTTCTCGGCGTTATCGAGGTCGGCATAGCGCCTGCCGTAGCCGGTGCTGCCGCGAACGTTCGGCAGGATCACCGTGGCGCCGAGCACGCCGGCGAAATACTGCGCGCCGACGTTCCACGACGGGCGCGACTGCCCTTCCGGACCGCCGTGGATATCCATGATCACCGGCGTGCGAACGTCGGCAGCGATGCCCGCCGGACGATAGACGAGCGCCGGGATCGACTGGCCGTCGAAAGACTTGAAGCGCACCAGCTGCGGCTCAGCGAGCTTCGCGGGATCGAGTCCGCCGAGCTCCGAAGTCGTCCAGCGCGTGAGGTTCGCGCCGGTCACGTCCCAGGTCCACACATCGCCGGCGGACGTCGCAGTCGAGAGATCGAATGCCAGCTTGCTCTTGTCCGGCGAGAACGCCATGGTCTGCAGCACGCCGCGCGGGAGTTGCGGCTGCGGCAGCGCGCGGCGAGTGACGAGATCGCGCACCACGACGTTCGAGAAGCCGTCCTCGTTCACGGAGTATGCGAGCAGTCGATCGTCGTCGGAGAGCGTGAAGGTCTCGACGTCCCACTTCAGGTCCGGCGTCAGCACGGTGTCCTTGCCGCTCGCGACGTCGATCTGCACGAGCCTGCCGAAGTCGCTGTCCTTCGTGGAGATCGCATAGACGCTGCGGCCGTCGCGCGCCAGGCGCGCATTGTCGTAGCGCACCTTGCCGGCCTTCGGCGCGATCTCCTTCGCCTTGCCGGATGCGAGATCCAGCATGAACAGCTTCGACTCGCGGTTGGAGATGCTGCGCGTGAACAGCAGCTGCGTGCGATCCGCCGAGATGTCGTCGGGACCGATCGAGCCGGCTTCGCGATAGACGCTCTTCGCGCTGCGCGCGTTGGCCGGATCGGCTACGTAGATCGCGTATTCGCCCGAGCCCTTCGTCGCGCGCGACCACGCGATCATCTGGCCGTCGGGGCTGAACGCGGCCGATTGATTGCGCGTGCCGGTTTCGGTGAGCTGCGCCGGGTCGCCACTGAGCCCGGCCGAGAAGATCTGGAACCACTCGTCACCGCCCGTGTCGCGCACGAACACGAAACGCTGCGTGCCGGGAATCGCGATCGCGCCCGCAACCGGCTCGCTCTGGAAAGTGATCTGCGTGCGATCGCCGCCAGGCGAGGTCACGCGATGAATCTGCTGGGTCGAGCCGAAGCGCGTCGCGATGAGGATCGAGCCGTCCGACAGCCAGTCCTGGAACGACGCGGCGCGGTAATTCTGGTAGCGCTGCACAGCGGCGACCACGTCTGCGGTGACCTCCGGTACGTTTTGCAACGTCGCGGTCCCGACCTGGCGCGTCGTAGTCGGTGCTGCGGTTTGCGCGAGCGCGCCGGCGGCGCAGATGGAAAGGACAATGGAACAGGCGAGCAGCAGGCGCATGAGCGGACCCCCGACGGAGAGAGGGCGGCCATTGTAGGGAGAACAGGAGTCGGGCTAAAGCCCGACCTACGGAAAGAAATGTAGGTCGGGCTTCAGCCCGACTCGTCCTTGCGCATCAGAGTGCTTTTGCCGAACAGCGACTCGATCAGGTCGACGGCGAGCTGGGCCGTCTTGTTACGCACGTCCAGCGCCGGGTTCAGCTCCATCACGTCGAGCGACGCGAGGCGTCCGGTGTCCGCGATCATTTCCATGCACAGCTGCGCCTCGCGGTAGGTCGGGCCGCCCGGGATCGTCGTGCCGACGCCGGGCGCGATGTCCGGGTCGAGAAAGTCGACGTCGAAGCTCACGTGCAGGTGCGTCTCCGCGTCGAGACCGGCCAGCGCCTGCTGCATCGTGTGCCGCATGCCCCGCTCGTCGATGTAGCGCATGTCGAACACTTCGAGCCCCTGCTCGTGCACGAACTTCTTCTCGCCCTGATCGACGCTGCGGATGCCGACCTGCCGGATCACTTTCGGCGAGATCGCCGGCGTCACGCCACTCAGGCCCGTCAGCTCGCGCGGGCCGAACCCGCACAGGCACGCGACCGGCATGCCGTGAATGTTGCCGCTCGGCGAGAGCTCCGAGGTGTTGAAGTCCGCGTGCGCGTCGAGCCACAACACGCGCAGCTTCTTCTTCGCGTCGCGACAGTGACGCGCAACGGCGCTGATCGAGCCGATCGCGAGGCAGTGATCGCCGCCGAGCAGGATCGGC